>JAFGCN010000010.1 GCA_016932615.1 Candidatus Aenigmatarchaeota archaeon | reverse complement strand
GACCAAGAAACCCAAGAGCAATTGGGCGAGGTACCGGCCCTTGCGGGCGAGGATTTGCTCGCGGAATGGGCTGGGGCCAGGGATTTTTTTGCCAAAGGCCCAGGTACCTTACAAAAGAAGAGGAGAAAGAGCTAATAAAAGAAGATCTCGAGCTTCTTGAAAGGGAAAAGAAAGCGCTCGAAGAGCGACTTAAAGAGCTGAAATAGACCCTTCTTTTCTTTTTTTGAATTTTTATTCGGCGAGATATTATGAAGAGATTATGGTAAGGCCAAAAATATGCCGATGTGTGGGCTTTCAGCCAAATGTGACCTATTTCAAGCCCGCAGGGATAAAGCTTACTGATTTGGAAATTGTCGTGCTGAATATGGAGGAGCTTGAAACGCTGCGGCTGAAGGACTTTGAGGGGCTGGACCAGGAAAAGGCAGCAAAAAAAATGAATATTTCGCAGCCGACATTTCACCGGCTCCTGCTTTCCGCGAGAAAGAAGATTTCAGAAGCACTGGTGAACGGAAGGGCTATAAAAATTGAAGGGGGAAGCTATAAGTATGAAAGTGGAAGTTAAGGGATTTTTCGGTCTGGAAATGGCTGTTTTGCCTCTTATTGCAGCCACCCTCCTGTTTGCCGCCATTTTCGTGCCTTTTTTGGCCTTTGCGGCGGATGGCGCCTGCGACATCGAGAAAATCACCTGCGGGGAGAATAATCCCCTGATTGCAAACGGCTCCGCTTCTTCTGCCGGCCCGAATTATTCCGAATCCTACTGTGTTTACTTTTTCCACAAGCCCGGCTGCCCCCACTGCGCCCGTGCCGAGCCGATTGTCGAAGAGTTGGTTGCCAAGTACCCCCAGTATCAGCTAAAGATAATCGACGTTTCCGCAAACTTCAGCAACTTCGAGCTTTACAATGACTTTAGGGAAAGGTACGGGCTGGAAGATGAGGATGCAGTTGTGCCCATGCTCTTTATCGGAAACAAAGCGCTAATCGGCGACAAGCCGATAATCGATTCCCTGGAGCTTGAAATGATCTACTTTATCGAAAACCCTCCCGTCTGCCCGCTGGAATACAACAAGGAGTCTGGCGGCATTCATAATATCTTCCCGATAAACTTCGCTGACCTCACCCTGACAACCGTAATACTTGCAGCAGTGGTCGACAGCATAAACCCCTGCGCCTTTGCAGTAATCGCCTTCCTCCTGACATACCTCGGCTCGATTGGCGCCAAGGGCAGAATACTCAAGGTAGGGCTCATCTACAGCTCGGTTGTTTTCCTTGTCTACCTGCTTTCGGGGCTTGGGCTTTTTGCGGTAATCCAGACCGCCGGAATAACGCGCATGGTCTATGCCATTGCGGCAGTAATAGCCATACTTGCGGGGCTTATAAACCTCAAGGACTTCTTCTGGTACGGAAAAGGGTTTACGCTCAAAATCCCGGAATCGAAGAAGGGAACTATTAAAAAATACGTCGAAAAGGCAACGCTTCCTTCGGTAATTGTTCTTGGAATTCTCGTAAGCTTGTTCGAGCTTCCGTGCACCGGGGAGGTTTACCTCACAATACTTGCGCTTCTGAGCAGCAACATGACTCTTATGGCGGGGCTTCCCTACCTCATCCTTTATAACCTCATCTTCGTCCTGCCTCTCCTTATCATAACGCTCATCTTCCACAAGGAACAGTCGGCAGAGAAGGTTAACAGCTTCCGGCTCAAGTACAGAAAGTGGATGAAGCTTGGAACAGCAATTCTTCTCATCGCCCTTGGAATCTATATGGTCTTCGAGATCATCTGACCTTAAGATAACACTATGAAAGTAAACCTGCTCAGGAAACTCCGGGGAGGAAATACTCTCTATTACGAGGGCTGCCTCACAAAAGCGGCTGCCAGAGATATTGGCCTCAATTACCGGATTCTTCTCAAAAAGGCAGGAATCGAATTTATCGAGCTTTTCGACAAGGAAATCTGCTGTGCAAGCCCCCTGATAAGCTGCGGGAAAGGCGAAGAAGCGGAAAAGCTCATGCAAAAAAATCTGGAGCTTTTCAAAAGCCGCAGCGTAAGAAAGATTATCGCCTCCTGCCCCGGCTGCTCAAAGGTATTCTCCGTCGATTACCCGAAAATCCTCGGCGACGCCTGGGATATAGAGGTCGAGCATATTAGCCATACTCTTTCAAGGGCAATCGGCGAGGGAAAACTGGACGTAAAGAAGCTAAAAACTTACAAAGGCACGGTTACCTTTCACGACCCCTGCCACCTTGGGCGGTACTCTGGCGTCTATGAAGAGCCAAGGAAAGTCCTGGAGGCCGCGGGATGCAGAATAAAGGAGATGAAGCTTACGAGAGAACGAGCGCTTTGCTGTGGGGGCGGCGCCGGAGTAAGGTCAAACCACGAAATTCTCTCAAGCTCGATTGCAAAAGAGCGGGCGGGCATGGCAAAGGAAACCGGCGCCGGAGTGCTGGTGACATGCTGCCCTATGTGCTACCTTAACCTGAAAGAAAACGCAGGGGGGCTTAAGGTAGTGGAGCTATCGCAGGTTCTGAGGACTGAAAAAGACGAGGATGAAGATGAAGGGAAATCTGGAAAAAGAAGTCGGGCAAAGGAGTAAGGCAATTTCGTGCCTTCTCCCCGTGTTTTATTCGTACCTTGAGAAGAGAGAATGCGCGCTTAGCGGCCTGGATGAGGGGGAACTGAAGGAAAAACTGCGGGAGCTGAAGAAAATGTCAATTGAAAACATTTCGGAGCTGAAGAAGAAAGCTATAAAAAACCTTACTGAAAACGGGATAAAGGTAATCGAGGCAAAAAATCCACAGCAGGCACAAAAAGCAATCCTGAAAATTTTGGGCGGCGAAAAGCTCCTTGTAAAGTCAAAGTCAAACGCCTTCAAGGAACTAGGGCTTGAAAAAGCGCTTGGGGGAGTTGAGGTCGTCGAAACTGACCTGGGAGACTTTCTCGTACAGGTTGCGCATCTCGAAGGGATTCACCCGGTTCTGCCTGCCCTCAAGCTTACCCCGAAGGACATCTCAAAGGCAATAAAAGAAAAGTACGGAGTTTCCGTAAAGCCGGAGCCGGCTGAAATCGCCTCTTTTGCCAGAAACAAGCTAAGGGAGAAGATTGCCGAGGCAAGGGTGGGGCTGACGGGCGCGAACGCAATAACCGCTGACGGGAGCGTTATGGTTTTGGAAAACGAGGGGAACATCTCCCTTGTTTCGAGGTTTCCGGAAAAGCACATTATCGTCGCGGGCTTCGAAAAGATTATTCCAACTGTCGAGGACGCGCTTCTTGTCGCCAAATGCTCGGCGGTTTACGGAACGGGGCAGAAGTTTCCGGTTTACGTAAGCTTGATTTCGGGCCCCAGCAAGACCGCGGACATACAAAACAAAGTCATTACCGGAGCCCAGGGGGCAAAGGAAGTTTACCTCATACTTCTCGACAACGGCAGGTCAGGCATTCTGGGGACTCCATACGAGGAAATTTTATACTGCATAAACTGCGGCGCCTGCCTGAACCTATGCCCAATCTACCACCAGATTCAAAATCTCTTCGGCAACCGATACGCCGGAGCGAAGGGAGTGGTCTTTTCAAAGTTTTCGGAAGGGCTTCAGAAATCCCTGGAAGGCGGCGCATTCTACTGCACCGGCTGCTCCAGCTGCAGGCATAACTGCCCCGCAAAAATAGACCTTCCAGAGCTTGTCCGGCTTGTCCGGGGGGAACTGGTGAAAAAGGGCCTGGCGCCGGAAGGGACAAAAAAGACGATTGAAAACCTCCAGAAATACTCGAGCGCGATTGGAAAAGTGGGCGAAGATGCAGGGAGCGACTGGCAATGCTGCTAGAGCGTGAAGCATTCAACTATCTCCTTAAATTGCATTTACAAAGACAGGTCTATTATGCACAATCTTCCACGTTTTAAGGACCGTCTCGTGGCGTCAGGATTTCCCGAACTGAAAGAAACAGAGATTACCCTCAGCTACAGGCATTTAAAAGATCTTGCCTTTCTAAAATACGCCAATATGTGGCGGGAAGACTATACCTCCAGAGATGGCCTCACTAGTTAAGAGATAGAAGCCCTATTGGCCACAATGAGCTAACAAATGCGAGAAGTTGCCTTTTGAAACGGTCCGCACTTATATGGATTGCTACGCCTTTCTGCAACTGCAGGACAAAATCTCAAAGGTCTGGCTTCCGTCCTCCTGAGGGCACAGGCGAACCCTGCAAAGCCGGCAGCTGCCAAGGCATTCCTCATTCTCGATGCAGGCCTGCGTTTCCGTGCAGCCGGATAGAATGGTGCTTTTGCTTTCTGACCTTTCCGGCAGTGGCTTTATGCCTGCTTCGCTTGCTGTTTGCCCTGGGTCCTGCCGAAAGACCGGGGCGCACAAAACCACAAGAAAGATAAACAGGGCGAGCCAAATCTTCTCACCGGAAAGTCCCATAATCAATGCTCCTTTATAAAATATTCTCTCTGAAAAATCTGGTAAACGACAAAGCATACAAAGACTCCACCAACCGCCTCGGCAAGGAATACCGGAACGCTTGCACCTTCAGTTCCAAGAAAAGATGAGATTGAAAGCCATATCATCATAAGCCCCCCCAGGAATGCAATGCCGCCCGAAAGGTTTCTCCACGCAGTATTCCACTCCAAAAGCCGCCCTTCAAGGTAGATTCCCCTCCGGTCTATCGTGTAGAGGAGAAGCGCCACCCCGTAAACATAAAACTCCCGCCAGTCGCCGGTTATCCCACCGGAAAATCCCAGGGGATCCAGGCAGGCAATGGCTGAAATTGCAAGAAATGCCGCGCCAAAAACCGACATGGCGTCAAGGGCGGCAATCGAAGTTTCGTGCCATTTCTTGTTCTCATAGAGCCGCGTGACCTCATAGAGTATCAGGAGGGCAGGGTAAGCCAGGCACCACACGCCAAGAGAAATCCCCGACCACTCAAAGCCAGGAACCGGGAACTGGCTGTACTGCGTAAAGATGCTTGAAAGCGCGTAAATGCCCATGACCCAGCCAAAACCCACCACGAGAAACTGCTGGATTCCGGGGAAGTTATAGATTCTGATTGAAAGGAGCACCACGCCCACCGAGAAGAGAAGAAGGAATTTGTAGAACTCGGCTGCCGAAGCAACAAAGAGTATCAGGGACACTACCAGGATAAAAATTCCGGTAATCCCTATCAGGTCCCTAAAGGCCTTGTCCATAATAGAGATGAGCAGGCAAGGAATAAATGCCCAGTCTTACAAGAAATTTTATTACGGAGGAGTTTATAATTTTCCAGAAGATTTTAGTTCAGAAGGCAAAATTCCGGTCTTCAAGCCATAATCTACCCTACAGCGAGAGTTTATCCAGATTAATAAGCTATTCTTTACAATTTTAGGATATATTATGATAATCAGCAAGATTAGTATCGAGAATTTCAAAGCCATAAACTCGTTAAATTTCGAGCCCAGAATGATAAACCTAATTGTTGGAAAAAACAACACTGGAAAATCCACCCTACTTGACGCAATACACATCTCCTATAAACCAGAGGTCTTGAAGCTATTTTCAGGCAATTTATCTAAGCTGATTAGCACCAACCTAGCTTCACGAGGGGCTAAAATAGCGGTGAATTATCGTGAGGGTAATGAATCCACACTTATACTAACATTACCTAATACTGCACAAGTCCAGACTCATTTCAAGGATTTTGTTAGAGAAGCGTGTAGATTTCACCTAAATGCTATTGGCTCAAGTCTTTCTGAAGCTTCTGAAAAAATCCTAGAACAAGAACTGGGAACCTTTCTAGATGATAAAACTACATTAAGATTGGCTCAATATACCTTACTAGTTAAAAGCAAAGGTGTAGAAAAACCCTACCTATCTGTTTCTCCTAACAAAGGTTTCGAGATATTGTTAAAACTCTCTGAACTTTTGATAGGTAAGCTTGCCGAACTGTCCAATAAAGACAGCGAACGAGCAAAATATTTTATATTGGACTACTACTTTAATTCATATCTACCAAAGTATGACGCCAGAACTAGGGCAAAGCGGGATTCTCCTGTAGAAATCATAGATTTTAACGAAGCAGAAGATTTAGAACCTAATTCAGAGGATCCCGATTTAAAATCTAAAGTTAAGAGAATAGAAGAGATAATCAAAGAAAACAACATTTTAGAAGGTCTGGAACGGTTCGATTTGGATGCACTCTTATTTGTAGATGATAACGGAAAAGAGTTCCAAATACCATTTGATTTTATGGGAGATGGTTTCAGACAACTAGTAGCCATTCTCTGGAAACTGAATTCAAAGGAAACAAAAAACAAGGTAGTTCTCGTTGATGAAATCGAAAGCCACATGCACCCGGGATATGTGGCAGAGTTGACCAAAATTATCGTGACTCTATCAAAAAATATGGGTCTACAATTTTTTATAACTACCCACAGTCTAGATGTCATAGACTCTTTTTTAGAGTTAGAAGCATTTTCAGATGAAGAAAAAGTATATCTTCAAAAAGAGTTCTTGATATTGAGGATGGAACGGATTGGAAATTGTGTAGTTTTAGACACCAAAGACTATGATAAAGCCCGTTCTGTCAGAAAAGACATTCTTTCTGATTTAAGAGGTATCTAATTTGAAAAAATTGGTTATTTGTGAGGGACCTAATGATATACTCTTTTACGACAAACTTTTTCGTAGTTCCTGTGTGCAAGGTTGGGAACCCTTTGATGCCCGGTCATTTGATAGACCCTCCGCCTCGGGGAGGTTTAGTTCAGAAGAGAGTAGGAAACTGAGGTATTTTCAGAAGAGTAATAAAAATATATTGGTAAAGGGAGAGTGTGGAAAATGGAAGGCCGTTCACGTTCTCTCTGAATTTTTGGGCGATCTTTTGAACAAACATAAGGGGGGTCAACTCAAAACGAGATTATCTGTAGATTTAGATGGGAAATCCCCAGATGAGTTTATTCGTAAAGTAGAGGTATTGGCTGGTGAAACAAAACCAAAACTCTCTTGCAAAAAGGGAAGTATACTCTATCAAAACTCAAAAGCGGTTCATTTCGAGATAGAGTTTTTTAATGATGGAACTAGACTAGGTAAGCTAGAAGTTATTGCCTTCACCGAAAGCTTGGAAAAACAGGCAGGCATTACAAATAACGACACACAAGGAGAGATTGACCAAAAATTGTCACGTCTGCTAGAAGATTCTGAGGTTTTTGAAGTGTTTTTAAGAGCTACTAAAAATTAACCACCTCAACATCCACGAAAATTGGGGAATCAATCTTGATTTCCTTCTGGCTATCCTGCATGAACTTCTCGACGTCCTTGGTTGCCCTTATGTTCATCGAGGGCAGGGTGTCGACATACTTTACAGTCATCACTCCCCGCTCGCCCTTTTCAATCCTGTAGGCAAAGTCATTTGAAATGGCTTCCAAAAAGGAGATTACCTTTATTCCCTTTGCCTCAACTTCGGCAAACTTCGGGTGGCCGGGCTTTACGGCCATGATATTTCCATCATGAACGTACAGGACGTTATGCCCGCCGGGGCCAAGAAGCTTCTTTCCTTCCTCCGGCTCGCTGACAAACACCTTTACTGCCTTTCCGCCGATTTCTCCCGAAAAAATCTCGTTTTGGACAATTCCGAGGTCGTCTGCGTGCTTTCTGATTCCATCCTCGATGATTTTAGCAAGCGTTTTCCCTTCCTTTGTCATAGGAACCCTGTCCAGTTCAAGCCCTTCGGCAATATCTTTGTCGGTAAGCTCCCCGCCAAAGGTGTGCGGGTAGTAAAGCGCCCTTATGTCGTCAATCTTCTCAATGGCCATTACAATCCTTCCCAGGCCCGGACCTGAGTTGAAGACCGGGTAAGGAATCTTGTAGTTGGCCAGAGCCACAGGCGAGTACATTCCAATCTCGGTAACCTCAATCCAGCCGATTTTCGGGTGCTTGATGAATACCTCATAGTTTGTTCCGGGGGCGTAATAGGCGGGCTGGTTTGGCTTTGGCTCGAATTTTACCTCGGTAAAGCCAAGGTTCCTGAAGAACTTTTCAGTCAGTTCCTTTCCATTTTCAATCTTGAAGTTGGGGTCCATGACAACCATTGACAAATTAAGGTGCGCTCTCAGGTGGCGGTTGTCCTCCTTTTGCTCGCGCCGAAACCTCCAGACAACCGAGAAGAGCATCACAGGCATTTCCGAGGTGTCAAGCATCCTTGAGAGGGTTGGAAACCACGCAGTTGTGGCGTGTGAAATAAGGGACAGATTAAGCGGCTCCGGGCGGATGTTCTTAAGCTCCGGGAACGCCTCGTCAATCATGAAGTGCGCCTGCGGAGTCGTCAGCCCCAGGTCCTTTACGAGCGCCTCGGTAAAGTCCTCTCCGCCTTCTATCTCGCTTCTCTTGTACTTCATCAAAATCTCCTGCAGTTTGTCGAACTTGTCGAAGCCCGGGATTTTGCCCACGATTAGCTCCTTTTTCTTTTTTGGGAGGCCAATGTCCGGCCTTGGAAGAGTTGCAAGGTAGTAAATCCTGTCTAAAATCGCAGGGGACTCAGGGCCGTACTGCTTTACGATTTCCTCGGGCGGCTGGATAATCGGGGTAATAACTTCATCAAAGCCCAAATCCAGAAGCGCTTTTCTGATGTTGAAAACGTATTTCATAAGAAGGTGCTCTTTTCCCTTCCTGGAAGGGTACCTGAAGTCGCCCTTTCCTAAGAGAGGGCTGGCTGTCTCTTTCCAGGTTTTCTCAAAGTCGGCTTTTGCCCGCCTTTTTATATCCTCAAAATCAACCGCGTTTTCAGCCATAATTAGAGGTTTGATTATAAAAGAAGCTTGTCATAAGTTCTGTCAAATGAGGGGCCATATGGCCCTCCATTAAGCATCACCTCATCAAAACTTACTGCAGACATCCCCCTCTCCCTGAGCAACTTCATGCCCTGTGACATATCAATAATACTGCATTCTGGTGGGCGAATTCCATTGGAAAAACAAACATCCGTCACTGCCCGGTACACATTAAGACCCCCCTCCAATTTTGTTGGAATAACTTTTACTCTAACCTCATAGGTCCCCTCAGAATCTTTTTTGGCACTGTAGGTCCGGAACAATTCCTCGCCGTTTCCATTTCTGACAATATGGGGTCTTTTTGAACAGGCCCTATCTAAAATTTCCTTTAAGCCACCCAGATTTAGTTCAGAAGCAGTAAAAACCAAAGCATCCCTAGGAGAGGGCTTGCCTGAATATACATCGTTTCCAATCCTTACTCGTGCTCCTGGATAGCCAGTTATTTCATCAAAAGCTTGTGTCTCTGATATCGGGAGTTCGGGGTCATAATTTACTATCCCCTTCAGTGGGATTTCTATTCCTTTGAGAGAATGTCTTCTTACCTCCTCAGGAGTCGCCCACCCATCATCACGCTTTTCCATAAAAAACTACTACCCAAAAGTTTAAATTGCTTCTGCTGGCTGTCGCCTCCGCCTCAGGTAATAAATTCCTGCGCCTGCAATGCCAAGCACGCCAAGAATAGCCAGCGGCTCGTGCCCGGAAATCCAATCCTGAACCTGCTCAAGTATGCCTTCTGGCGCGATGTCTGCACCTGGCCCGGTTCCTGTGCTACCTACCTCTGGCTGCAGTTCGGTAGGCACTTCCGCAGGCAGTTTCGTAGCGGCTATGCCTTCAACGCCAGAAAAGTCTGCCTCCGGGGCGTTTACGGTAGCTCTAGCAAAGGAAGCTTCATACCCTTCCCGGATAGCTGGCGCCTCAGCACCGGGGAGACTTCCCACATAGATTGAAACCTCCCCGGAAGTATCAACAACTCCTCCAGCCAAACCTTCTGCAAGAAGCCGCATGTCTGCTGGAGCGAAAGCTGGAGGCATTATGGCATGAACAGAATCGGCCAAATAGTGGCCTCCCTGCTGAAAAGCGCCACTTTCCAAGACCGGCGGCCGATTGTAAATGCTCCCAATATAATTTCCAAGAAGCTGGTCGTAGACCATCCTGCCATTTTCTCCATAAAGTTCGGTTGCCATGATATTCAATGAGTCTAAAATATATAACAACTTGGTAGTAAGGTGCCCCCCTTAAATCAACGCCCCGTAAGGGCACGGGTAATTACACCCCGCCTTTGGTTGACCGGATTTAAAAACTCCTCCATGGCAGAAGACAATGAACGGTTGCCTCCCGGCCTCTCGAATACCTTCCTTATCCTGCCACGAGTACCTTCATCCAGGCAACTAAAGGAATAAAAGTCGCTGAAGACTGCATAAGGCGACCCGGACATCCAAAGGGCCACTTTAATATCCCCTTCTTTGGCTGTTCCCTTGTTTGCAAACAGATTCTTGGTTCTGCTAGCCGAAGCCTCATTTTTGTGAGAAGCCAGATCCTGAACACCGCAAAGATAATTCAGATTTTCCGGATAATACTCAAAAAGATAACCCCAAGGATATCCCTTGGCAGACATGCAAAGCAAACCTTCACAAGAACACACCTCTGGCTCTTTGAACCCATATTCCGCTGAAAATCTCCTGAATTGCTCGCCAACCACCGAGGAAATCAGGTCTCTTTCCCTACGTAGCGAAGGGTACACTTCCGCAAGGTTTTCACTTTCACCCTTAGCTTCACTAGAAGTTGCATCTTTGAGCGGAAGCTCATTGTTTATTGCCCTTTCAAGCCCAAGATATATCTGATCAAGAGTTCCAGTTGGGTATTCCCACAGTCTTTCAAAATTGACTTTCATTCTGCACCATAGATAGTTACCCCTCTTAAATAATTCTAGTTGATGATACCTCGGTAAGAACTGGCTTAAGTTGCCCGCCATAAGAGGGCTGGATGAAAGCCAGAAAGACAAGTCACCAGAGGTAGTTCTCCGAGGGATTAAGTAATTCGATATTAGAGTCACACGCAAGACAGAGTCCAGCAAGCAATTCTTGCCTTATCTCATCCTGGCTCAGACCATTTTCGAACTCAACATCTTCAGTCCCATAAGCCACCAACCGAATGCGGTCCCTAGAGAGGTATGCTCTGCACTCCAAGTCCAGATACCCAACAGCCCATTTCTGGCTCAAAACCTGTCCAGGTTCAATCTTAGACCTGAACTTTTCAAGAACCTTTCCGCCAACCAAGACATCGACTATAGGGAACACATCTGCTGGCAAGGTAGAGGCATATTCAAGCCCAATGCCTCTATCCAGATGTGCCTGACCAGACCAAAGCCCTGGACTACCATATATGCCACCCATAACAAAATTCTACTGAGAAATGATTAATCCCATAACAAGAGTTCCCACTTGTATTGAATCGCTATTGCTTATTTTATGCTACCGGATAAAACCAAAAAAGAGTTCGAGAAAAAGCATTACGGGCTTTTTGGGGAAGCGGGGGTCGAAATCTGCGAGTGGACAAAAAAGTGCCTAAAGGGAGAAGGCGCCTGCTATAAGAACAAGTTTTACGGAGTTAACACTCACCGATGTGTCCAGTTTTCACCCCTTGTCGCTGTCTGCAACCAAAACTGCGTTTTCTGCTGGCGGCCAAACGAGGAAATGCAAAAGGATATGGAAAGCAAAGTGGAAGAGCCGGAGAAGATTGTAGAAGGGCTTCTGCCAATCAGAAAAAAGCTCCTGATGGGCTTCAAGGGAAACCCTGCGGTTTCAAAAGAAGTTTTTGAGGAGGCGGTAAATCCGGACCACTATGCAATCTCCCTTTCAGGCGAACCCACCATATACCCAAAAATCATTTCCCTGATAGATAACCTGTGCAAAACTGCAAGGACAGTATTTCTGGTGACAAACGGCTCGAACCCGGAGGTTCTGGAGAACTTAAAGCCCCACAAGAACTTCCAGCTCTACATCTCCTGCAACGCCCCAAATGAGGAAATGTTCCTGAAAATCTGCCGCCCTTCCAAAAAAGGCGCTTGGAAGCGCTTTCTCGGCTCGCTTGACGCGATGAGCAACTTCAGGGGAAGGCGGGTCTTGAGGATGACATTTATCCGGGGGCTTAATGACGACCCTAAATTCCTGCCAGACTACCAGAAACTGATTGAAGGGTCTGGCGCGGACTTTGTCGAAGTCAAAAGCTTCATGAGCATCGGCTACTCCCGAAAGCGCCTTTCCTACGACAAGATGCTCTCCTTCAGGGAAACCCAGGATATTGCAAAGAAGCTGCTTGATGGAATCGATTACCGGTACGAAGACGAGCAGCCAATTTCGAGGATTGTTTTGCTGAAAAACAAGAAGTCTAAGGTCAATAACCATTTTAAATAGTGATTTAGTATATAACTATCATATATGAACCCGCCAATCTTTTCGACCAACCCCTCTTGAAAGAGTTGGTTGTAGTCCGGGCAGAAGACCTCAAGGACTATGCTATTGAGATGCATCCAAGCTATAGCGACAAATTCATCAAGCTTGCCTCCAGTGAACTAGGTGGGAGATATTTTCACAACCTGAGCAGGTTTACTCAGAAAGAGTATTCACAAAAACCAGACATCAAACCACATAATTCCATCTACGACAGGGACTCCGTGCTTAGGAGTTTTGGAAGGTTTGTAGCAGAAGAAGAATACAAGACCTACCTTTTGCCTCCAGAAATAATTTTAATTGAGTTGGCTCTGATGGGGGGTGTTGCTAATAAAATGGGTGCCAAAGATGACGCTACATCCAGTTATTTTAGCGATCTGACCCGAGCATATAGAGAACTCCTGAGAACAGCCAGCCAAAGAAGCAACCTTACAACCAATATTGAACGGCTTGGAGGAAAATCTGCAGTCAGAAATACCAAAAAGCGATACAAGGCAATAAGAAATGCTTTCGAAAGCCCAGAAGCCTATATGGGATTTATGAACTGGAATACGCCTTCCTCCAAAAGCCCCTTCTTTGAAAAAACTGAGGACCGACGTATCTTCTTGAATGAAATAGCTAACCTTTTGAATGGAGAAGGTAATGCTCAAGGACTGAAGGAGCTAATCGGCGAATCCCCAAGATATTTGCACGGTACTTTGTCAAACATGATATCTGGCAGCGAAGACAGATACCTCAACATCGTGAACATGCTCCTGGGTACCATGTTAAATCTTGAAGGTTTGCGCATACCTCAAGGTCTTGAGATTGACAGATACCTGGGTGAAATCTGGACCGCCCAGGAGAGTTTTTTTCCGATTGCAGACGAATACTTGCAGGAAGAAGCCAGAACTATCTGGCCAGAGTTTGTTTGACTAAATAGGTCAAATTCAAAGGTCAACAACCATTTCTAGACTGAATTGGCGGAAGCGCTAGAATTCTTCCCAATCTTCTTGACTAGAGTCTTGGTGGGGTGTCTTCTTTCTTGCCAGCCGGTAGGATTTTGGAAAATTTGGCTTAGGAACATATCTAATAGTTTCGCCGGAGTCCGGGAGGGTAACCCCATAAGGAATAATTGCAGTGCAGTATGGAAGAAGAAATCCATCAACGCCACTTCGCTTACTTCCTTTTGGGCGCACAACTTCCTCTAGCTTTGGCTGCTCAATCCCGCCCCTTTCAATCCCTGTTAAAATCTCACAGGGGTCCACAAAAGCCCCAGAAGCGTACAAATCGTCCAGTGCCTGAGCCATGATTTTTGGCTTAGCATCCAGAGATTTTTCTAAAGCATCTCGGCCAAACGTTCTGGTCCCCCAAATCCTATCATTCAGCCAGTGCTGAAAGTCAAGAGAATACTTCCCATCGGAGTCAAATTTCGGAAAAGTTTCATTCGCTGCATACCAGGGAATATTGCTTGGATAGTCTGGATCTACCCAGCGGGAGCCAAAATCTCTATTTATCGAATCATGCTGGAGCATTTTTACAAGCAACTCCATTCCCCGAGCAGTTGCATACGGCCGATTCAAGGGCACAACCTTCCCCCCGCCCAAATCTACACCAACAGGGACCCCCTTGCAAAAGGTAATCTCCCGGGATTCTCCTGGCGGACGCTTAATGAGCCCAAGTCCCACCACGGTGCCAAGCTCCTTGTCAACCCTGCGGCCCCAGAATGCCGAAGTCGGTAGATAACCTTTTATCTCCCCTTCCCCTCTTTCGGAAGTGCTCCACAAGGGAATCGAATAGATGCTACTCTCTCCATAGATTAACACCTCATTTCCTGCCTGGTCTTTAGAACGGGAGAAGCCCATAATCCTACTTGGGCAAAACCCGATATATCCTATCCTGAAAACCACTACTTTTGTGGTGCCTTAGTAATGCCTCTGCAACGTCCCCACAAGGGAGCAGTCGGATTGCTGCTTATAAGCCATGCGTTCTGATATTCTTATGCTACTTGGAATCCTCTCGGACACACACGACAATCCAGAATTCCTGAAAAAGGCAATTGAAACCTTCAGGAAAAAGAAAATCGGCCTTGCGATACACTGTGGGGACTGGGCTTCTCCAACCATTCCAAGGTTCTACCTAAAGCAGAAGCCCGCATGGAAAACCCTGTCCGTATTCGGGAACAACGATGGCGACAGGTACAGGTTCCTTACTTACTGCAACCTGGAGAGTTGGAATATCGAGTTTTTCGATGAGATTCTTGAAATTGAGCTTGACGGAAAGAAGATTGCGGCTTACCACGGCTCGAGCGAGGCAATAACTGATGCCCTCGTGAGGTGCGAAAAGTATGACCTTGTCTTGACAGGGCACACCCACAAGCCGCTTATTGAGCAAAAGGGCAAAACCCTGCACGTAAACCCTGGTTTTCTAAACCCTCTTGGGGACCACAAGGATTACGAAAAGGCAAGCGTCGCGGTTTATGACACGGAAACTGGCAAGGCCGAACTGGTTTGGCTAAACTAAGCCAGGTCCCAGTAAGAAAATACAGGCCGTTTAACTTCAGACAGATGATGCAAATCAAGCCCTAGTGAAGAATATCTCTGATTTAGCCCTTCCCAAAGCCATCTTTCAAGCGTTGCAAGCATTCTTGTGCCTTCATGCCGGGGCGCCCGTACTCTCCGGCAAGGGCCTTGCAAATCAGCCCGTAAGTTTTCTGGGCTTTTTCTAAATCAATTACAAAATCACCTCTTTACTGAAGAAGAAATGGTGTTTCCTGTTGAAACTGGTAATTGGGGGCCGTTTCGTTATTCAGACCTAGATATTCAGGTTCCATTTTATGCCAGGCAATTTCTGCTTCGAGGTAAGCTCCATCAGTTTTGCCTCTTTCTATAAGTTCTGTAAGATTTAGAGAATTATTGAGGTTCATAATAATTATTCTTTAGTATTAGGTGTCTTAGTTCTGCAAATATTCAAGAAAACCAAACTTAAATAAGTCTGCTTAATCTAGCTTTATGGAACTTGGAGAAATCGACATCAAGATTCACAAGAAAATAGTCACAGATTACGATGAGCTGAAAAAGTATGTCGATGCCCACAGGGTTTTAAAGCACAGGATTGTATGCACTATCGGCTCATTTGACATGCTCCACATAGGCCACGTCAGGTACCTTCTCAAGGCAAAGCAAAGCGGAGATATTCTGGTGGTCGGCGCCGACAGCGACCCTGCCATAAAGAGATACAAGGGCGAGGAGAGGCCAATCATACCTCTCGAAGAGCGCATGGAGATGCTTGCCTACCAGGTGCCCGTTGACCTTGTAACCGTAATAGAGGATGTCGATGAAAAGGGAAATTGGCAGTTCGGGCTCCTGAAGGCGATAAAGCCGGATGTTTACATTGCAGTCGAGGACAGCTACCCTCCAGAACAGATAGCGGAGATAAAAAAGCACTGCAAGGAGTTAAAGGTCCTCCCGCGGCAGGCAACGACCTCAACGTCGCACACAATCGAAAAGGCAGTAAAAATCCGGGGAAGCAGGGTTTTGGAGCGGCTGAAAAACGCCATAACCGACGTGGAGACTATTCTTGAAGGGAACAAAAAATGCCCAAACTGATGGTACTTTACGTTCCTGTGATACACAAGGGCTACCTTGAGCTTTTCGAGCGGCACAAGGGCGATGCTGAGGCGCTTTATGTTATTGGAGCAAATCTTGCAGAAGAAATACCTGAACTTCATATGGAGATTCGGGCACTATCTCCTGAAACTGCAGCGGAAATTATCGGAAAAATGGAAACCTTCAAAGAAGTAAAAGTTCTCTCAAAGGAAAATCTGGGCGAACTTGAAAATAAGGAAATAATCTGCGGCTCGGACACTGTTTCCAGGAGCATTGCCGAGAAATACCTTCCCAAAAACAAGGTGGAGTTTGACACCATGTTTCTTCGCTGGGACGCCTCAAACGTCCTGAGCCAGACTTCAGTAAGCTACGACCGGGCATCAGAAAGCGAATTTGACCGGAAAATGATGGAAGAAGCAAAAAAAGAAGCAGACAAAAGCTCTGACTGGTGGAGGCATGTTGGGTCAGTAATCGTAAAGGACGGAAAGGTGATAATCAGGTCGCACAATACCCAGGTTCCATCAGAACACGCGCCTTACATAAACGGCGACCCAAGGGACTCGATAAAAGCGGGGACAAACCCGGAATATGCAAGCGCAATCCACAGCGAACAGAGAGCAATAGCAGAAGCCACAAGGAAAGGCATCTCACTTGATGGAACCGACCTGTACTTAACCGTCTTTCCCTGCCCCTCCTGCGCCAAGTTAATCGCGTATTCCGGAATAAGGCGGGTTTTCTTCCTTTCGGGACACGCTTCCCTTGACGGGGAGAGCATACTCAAGTCGAGAGGGATCGAATTGGTTTTTGTGAAATAAGGGCATTTGTTCTAAAAAACCTCCCACAATATATACTTTCGAGTTACAAAAACTATATATATAAATAAGTAATTATATAATAGTGATAAATATGACAAACGAACCAAATACGGAACTAATGGCCTGGCAACTGGAGCAGGACAAAACATACGGCAACGTGATGGGTGGCCTTGCGACTATAGATGGTGTAGTTACAGCTGGAGTAGGCGCGGCCACAGCGGGCTTTGCACCTAAAATGGTAGATGCCTACAAGGAAATCCTAACTGAAGCCATAGACTCAATAAGCGATACTGGCGTAATGAGCGGGAGTACGGTCTCCGCTCAAAACGGCATGGAATCAACATACTCCTGGAACATAGACACGGAAGCGGTAACCAACACCTTGCAGCAAGCACTGGAACATGCTGACGGACTGGAACCCATACTTGTAACTGCAGGCCTTGTCCTTGCAGGGCTTGGAGTCTATAGCATTCTGGATGGAGTAAGCAGAACCAAGGTTACAGGAAAACTCGAAAAGGCGTCAGAGATGCTTAGGGGAAAGCCAACAAAGGGAGAGATGCAGCAGGCAGCAGAGTACCTTGACCTCGGAAAATGGGGAACCATGAACCGGGCCGCAACATACATTGACGGCACAGCTTCGGCAGCACTCGGCGCATTAGGCGTAGCCACTACTCCTGCCGGCGGAATCATACTTCTTCCGTTTGCAGCATATGGCCTTTACGACGCAAAGTCAAAAAGGTACGACACCCAGGAAAGAGCAAACGCCATTCGTGAAGAGCTTAACGCCTATTCTGGAAAGCCAACAGCAGCCGCATAGCAAAAGCCAAAATTTGTTTTTTTAGTCTTCTGGATTTTTAGAAATTGGGGAGGATGCTCTCTCCAACATAAGCCATAAAGCCAAATCCAGCAATTAATTATGCCAGAAAATCCAGAAGCAGGCAAGCTTGTAAACACTCGATACGCAAAATCCCGGGAATACCTGAAAGCTCTAGAGGCGGCTGAAAAGTCGGGAAAGTGCCCCTTCTGCCCGGAAAACCGCTCCTTCAAAAACCCTGTGCTGAAAGTCTCTGGCGGCTGGATTGTAAAGAAGAACGACTGGCCATACAAGAACACGCTTTATCACTTTGTCTTCATCCCGAACCAGCACATCGAAAAGCTCACGGAGCTATCCCCAAAGGACTTTGAGGCGATTTTCGGGCTTTTAAGCTGGCTCATCGAAGAATACAAAATCCCGGGGGGCGGCTTTGCAATGAGGTTTGGCAATGCCAATTATACCGGGGCGACCGTAAGGCACCTTCATGCCCACCTTATCGTGCCTGAGCTTGATAGAGAGGGAAGGGCGAAAATAGCGAATTTTCCTATCGGCTAGCTTTCCTCACAAAATTAAGCTCATCCCTCAGCCGCTCCTGAACGTCTTTTGAAATTATCCCTTCAAGGATTATCGGGTGTTTGCTATGCTCTTCGAGGAACTCCGCCACGGTTTCCCGATTGTCCGAAAGAAAAACCGGCACGTGCATTTCAGAGCCGCGGTGCCCGGAAACGTGCATATGCCGCAATCTGTCGCCCATTACCCCATAAAACTCCTCGGCAAGCTTCATGGTCGGGTCGTTGTCATAGGCATGCTCGATGTCGAGGACAAAGCCGAAATTGAACCTGTCCCTGATTGTCCTGAAGACCTCAGTGTCCGCCCCGAACTTTTTCCTCCCCACGTTTTCAAGGAGTATGGGAAGGCCTGACTTTTCGAGCTTCTGGAAGTCAAAAACCGTGTCGGGATGGACAACTATGCCCTTGACAGGGAACTTCTGGCAGAGGTACCTGAGATGGATAAGGATTCTTTCGGTCTTTATCCCCCTGCCATAGCCAACATTTTTCCAGGGGGCATGGATGGTTACGTAGCGAAAGTTCTTCATAAGCGCCTGAATCTCGACGCTTGGGCGGCAGTCAAAAAGCTCTTTTGGCGTCGCAAAGCTAAGCTCAATTGCCTCAGTCCCAATGGAGTGCATCAGCTTCACTCTCTCTTCAAATGGGAGGGGAAGCTTGAATAGAAGCCCGGTCGTAAAGCCAATGGGGACCATATAATTTGATTAGGGAGTTTGCTACTTTAGCTGCTTTTTTGGCCTGATAATCTTCCGGCAATCCCTGCTTTTGCAACTACACTCCATTTCCATCCCTCCTGGAAGAACCTCTTCATAGTTCCCGGTAATCTCTTCTCCTTTCCTTATGTCTCTGACAGCAACATCGCAGAAATCCTTAACCGTTGTGTTTGCCTGGCAGGAATGGTTTTGGTACCGCTCTGGCTCCTGCATCAGTACATATTTCCCTTGAAAAAAAGAGACATACTCTCTCTCTTCATCAGAGAGCTTTTCAAATTCTTCTTCTGAGAGCTCTTTTGAGGTGTCCCAGTGAGTTACTATCTCGCCCATCTTAAAGTCTCTGAGAGCAAATATTCCTTTGCCTTGTATGAAAGACTTTTTGACAATTACCTCGTCTGTTTTCATAATATTTCCTGGACTTGAATATTATGGGCTGGAAATACGAGTTTGACGAAGGAAAAGAGTTGGTGCTTGCCACAAGCTCAAAAATCGGGCAGCCAAATGCCAACATCGTCGTGTCTCTTGGATTCGTGGATGGCGGCCTCCTTATAGCTGACTGCCAGATGGACACCACGATAAAGAACCTCCAGGAAAATCCGGAAGTCTGCCTTATCTCAGGGTACCTCCGGGTGAAGGGAAAGGCAGAGATTTTTCCCGCGGGAAAGTATTTTGACATGTGCTCTGAGAAATCAAAGGACTATAAGGTAAAAAACGCAATCCTTGTTTCCATCTGGGATGTTTTCGACCTAGATAAGGTAAAGAAAGTCCTGTGATTATGACTGGCTGGCCTCTCTACTTCAAAGACCAACTGATACTCGGAAACCCCGAGTCAGAGATAGGGATTGTCACTCTCTGGACGCCAAAGGAAAAAATCGCCGAAACGCTTGGGAAGGAGAATTTTGCGGTCTGCGGGCAGCTATATTCCAAGGAAGGAATTAATTTCATACTGAGAAACATCTTTTCAAACCCCAAAATACGCCGCCTCATAATCTGCGGGGAAGACCGGTCAGGAAGCGGTAAAGCCCTGGTAAACCTTCTTGAAAAAGGCGTGGATAAGGAAAACAACATCATCGGAAGTGACTTTGCAAGAATTCACAGGGAAATCCCTGCGGAAAAAATCGACATTTTCCGGAAAAGCGTTGCCTACTCTGACCTCTCCGGAACCTACAGCGCCGCAAAGATAAGGGAATGCGTACAGTCCCACAAGCCAAAAACAGCCCCTTGGGCAAAGCCCGAAACCTTCCCAGAACGAAAAATCGAGTTCGACGGGACGATGCCTTCTGAGGGGACAGTTTACCCAATCAGGGGAAAGTGTGCAGGCGAGGTGTGGCTTGAAATCCTGAAGAAGATAATGAAGTTCGGGGAGGTAAGGTCCAGCTTTCACGGAAACAGCTGCAGGGAGCTTTTCAACATTGCTGCGGTGGTTACCGAGGAAGACCCGGACAACATCAAAATGTACCCCTACTTCCAGATTACCAAAAAGGACATAGAGGACTACATCCCCAAAATTATGACTGGGGTGAAGGGAACTGCTGACTATACCTACGGGGAGCGGCTGTGGAATTTTCCTAAAGTAGAGGGGCAAAACTACAAGTATAATCAGGTGGACGAAGTAATCATCGACTACCTCACGAGATACCCAACCGACAGGGCTGCCTGCGCAAGCCTCTTTGGAATCCAGGACCACACAGCAAAAAGCGCCCCCTGCATGACATTTCTCCAGGCAACAATCGCGGATGAAGCGCTCCAGATGACAGCTTACTTTCGAAGCCATGACATTTTCGGGGGGTGGCTCCTGAATGTCTTCGGCCTTCGGGCGCTTCAAAAGCACATTGCAGAAAAGCTGGGGCGAAAGCTTGGCTACCTGACAGTCTACTCGAACTGCGCCCACATTTACGACAACAACTGGGAAATCGTCCAGAAGATTATTGAGGATTATGGCAACCTGCCAAGGTGCTCTCCCGACCCCAGGGGATACCTCATAATCTCTGTCGAGGGAAGCGACATCGCCATAAAGCACATATCCCCTGAGGGCAAGTGGATGCAGACCTTCACCCAGAACGGGCTTGAAAAAGACGCTTCAAGAAAGCTCCGGGACAAGATAGTGCAGGCAGATGTGATTTCCCAGGTCTCGCACGGCATTTACTTAGGAGAGGAAATTCAGAAAGCGGAAATCGCCATAAAGAAAGGGCTGAAATATACGCAGGACCAGCCCCTGGAATTATAGATAGCACACAAGTACAGTTATGGAGATTACCTTTCTTGGTACCGGCGACCCCTTGGGGATGCCCTGCCTTACATGCAAATGCGATTTCTGCACGGCTGCCAAAGAAAACCCGGAAAAAGAGCGGCTTCGGCCCTCGATTCTGGTAAAGGAAGACGGGAAAAATTACCTCTTTGACTGCTCGCCGGACTTCCGGCTTCAGATGCTTCGGAACGAAATTGACAAACTGGACGCGATATTTATCACGCACTGCCATTTTGACCACCTGTTAGGAATATTTGACTTGTCGGTAACAAGCTATCTTAAGCAAAAAAGGATTCCAGTTTACCTAAGCAATGCTTGTATGGAATTTGTTAAAGAGACTCACCCCTGGATTGACGTTGATCTTATTTCATTTAACAGCAGCCAGGCTCTGCATTTTGGCAGCCTAACAATAATCCCTATTAAAGTCGAGCACACGAGTCTGGCAGACACGCACGGCTTTGCAGTCCAGTCCAAAGGCAAAAAACTCATCTATCTACCAGACTTCAGGTCTCTTCCGGAAAAGGATTCAGACCTCCTCAAAGACTCCAATGCCGCTGTGCTTGACGGGCAATACATACTTGGAAAGTACCTAGACGACGATGACCACCTTGGAGGGCCTGAACTCATCCGTCAGATTCAGAGAATAAGCCCCTCTGAAATCTATCTTATGGCAGTGTCCGAGCACTGGATGAAAAAGACCGAAGAAGAGATTCTTAGCCAACTTCCAAAGAATTTCCATATACCAAGAGACCAGCAGACTGTCAAACTCTGACAAATGCTTGACTGTGCCCGACCAAATAATAATAAACTTCTAGTATATTTTATGCAGGGGTAGCCAAGCCTGGTCATTCCTTTCCTTAGGAAAGACTTTGTAAGACACCCCAAAAGAAAGGATTCCAGAAAAAGGTGCAGGGCTAAGGACCCTGTCCGTTAGTCGGTTCGGGAGTTCGAATGAAGCTTTTTCTTGCAAGAAAAAGCCCCAGGCGCAAAAAGAAGCAGATTCCGCTTCGCGGAAGATTACTGCTGAAGTTTGCTTTGCGAAAGTCTCCCCCCCTGCATTTTTTAAATTATCTTTGCAACTGTTGTTATGAAACAGTACTTATTCCTATTTCCAGTACAGCCCTTTGTTGACCAGTGCCTTGATTGGTCTAAGAATTTTCAAAGCAATGGTTATAATGCAAACCATATTGGAAGGATAATCGACGAAAGATACCGAAAGAAGGATTATGCTATAAACTGGATAATGTTCGAATCGATTTGGGATCGTTCTGAACCCGACATGACGGGAATTTCTCCACACGTGGATCTAAGGCCAGAGGATTACCCAATCCTTTCAGGTGTTACCTGGGGCGAACATGTAGGGTATAGAGCCCGAGCAGATTCTGAATATGTGCTAGGCCAATTGCCAAAAAACACCACGAGTCTGGTTTTAGGAGGCTTTCACTTAGAGGATTGCGTAGATAGCCTGGCAAAAGAGATTCACAATGCTGGGGTTGAAGTTAAGGTTGATGAGGACACCACAGATGCCTTTTTTAGAATAACCGCCCGCACTGGAGAGATACCCGTTGAACTGGAATTGGAGATTGACCGTTCTAGAGTAATTCCACAAAGGACAGGACTAAGCACCGATTATATACTAAGCCGCCCTTGGTTGGCATGGCGGTACAGCCAATAGCTTTCATTTCTCCAGCCGCAAGGTTATTCTCCCTCCCCTTCACCAGCCATCGCTGCAAAGTAGGCAGGGCCAAGGGCTCGCCTCCACTCAATCATTCCGCCTTCCACTATGCCGGCGTTAAAGCCCTTTAGAGTGAGAATGTTTACCGCTCGCTTTGAACGAAGGCCTGTGAGGCAAACTGCAATTATCTGCTTCTTTTTGTCGAGCTTTCCAATATTATCGACAAGCGTTTCAAGAGGGATGTTAATCGCCCCGTCAATATGCTCCTCCTCGTATTCTTCCGGGCTCCTGATGTCAACAATAATGCATTTTTTCAGGTAATCCTTCAGCTTCTTGTGAAGGTCTTTTGCGTTAACGTCCGCCATATTATATTTTACTTAAACTAGGATTTAAGCGCATAAGATAATCCTTTTAATATGAAACAACTCCTCTTCATGTACCCTGTAAAAGCATATTTCAAGAGCGAAGACAATCGCCTTGCTTATTTTGGAAAGAAACCCTCTGACCACTCCCACATGGGGCGGCTGATAGACCACAGGTATAGAAAAGAGGGCTACGGGATAAACTGGCTTATGTTTGGAAAAAAAGAAGACCTCGCTCAGCCGCAGTTTTTGGGCCTTTCCAAGCATGTAGGCGCAAGGGAAGACGATAAATACTTTTCCTGCGGCTTTACTTTCCGGGAACATATAAAGGAGAGAAAGTATGCAGACCCGGATTATGTTTTGGGGCAGATAATAAATCCTGACCCTCTTGTTATCGGCGGTTTTTGCCTCCCAGACTGCGTCGACAAAATGGCCAAGGCATCCTATTCCAAAGGGCTGGAGGTAAGGGTGGATGATGACCTGACAGAAATGTTTTTCCCAAAGAGTTCACTTCATGGCGAAATACCTCTCGACATTTCCCCGCTTGACTTAAGCAATTTTTCTGACTTCTTGAGGTCCAGAGAGACAATCAACCGTGCAGTCCGGCCCTGGCTTTCCTGGCGGCTGAGAAAGGAAGACCTGGAGTGGGTGATTCAAAATGAACTTGAAAAGTAAGCATACTCAAAAAAATCACTGCCACTATATAGCAAGCCAATCTAATATATGGGGGAGATTATTGACGCCACTTACAAAAAAGCTTCACAGACTATGGAAACCGCTGACGCCTTCATGGGAAAGCATAGCAGCGGCCTTGCCAAAGCGGCCAGAACTTTGGGCCGGCATCCCGGATACGCTGCTATGGGCGTGCTTCTGGCATACCTTGGAGGCCACCACGATGCAGCGGCGGCAGCTCTCCTTACCGGCACAGCGATAGGGGTTGCCATGAACAAGGAAACCGAAAAAGCATATTCAAAAGTTCAGGAGGGGTACTCTGCCCTTAAGTCCTGAGTGTCCCTTCCAAAATCCCTTGTGGAACCCCAAACGGGCAATTGCAAGGGTATAAAGGATTTTTTTAAGTTTTCTTTATGGACAGCGAGACAAAGGAAAAGATATCCGAGCTTAAGGAAGAAAAGTGGATGAAGGTCGAAATGACCTTTGAGGTTCTTGGCATGGCTAAAGACGTTGTGAAAAGCAGCTTAAAAGAGCACGTTGAAAAAATGAAGCAGTTAAAGACCGCCTTTGTTTACGAAGCAAAATTCAGCACTGTTGACGAAGTGGAAAACCCTATGAAAGGCGTCGAAAAGGCATATTCCCAGATTGTAGAGATGGGCCTTATGGTCAGAGACCTCAAAACACTTATTGCGCTCTCAATCTCTTTTGGCCCAAGCTCAGTCGAGGTGATAGAGCCGACAAAAATCGAGGTAAATTCCGGCGAGGTCCAGGACATTTCGAACATGATTTCCGGAGTGATTCACCAGATTGCGGCGGCCGGGGCGGGAGGGATAATTGCCACCCCAAAAAGCGTAAAATCCTGCGGCTAGATTATTGTGGCGTTTGCCCAGAGTAGATTTTGTTTAGCATTTCCAGAGTCGAGCATTGCAGCTCGTCAACGTGCTCTACCGGCACAAACCGTGGGTTCTGGGACCGGGCAATTATAATGCCCTCTGGCCGTGGGAGGTCTTTCAGGATATCCCTGGCCCAATTCATTCTATTTAGGTAAGTTACCTTGGATTCCTGACCCCCCTATCCATCGAAACTGAAAGAAACGCGTCCAAGTCAATATTCAAGAACATACCAAGGCCGTTGAAACTCAAAACATCCTTAACCAGTTCATCCCTGCTAATTTTTTCGCCCCTGCCTTTTGGAACAAGTCCAAGCCCTTTCCGGTAGTTTTTCCCCAGGCCCCAGTCAAATTTGTCATTTTCCCAAAGCAGCAAATAATCTTCATAAAGAACTGACTTCGGGGGATTCCTCAGCTTCCCATCAACAACCCTACCATATGCTTTTATGGTTTTCTCATGCGGGCTTAGGTGATAGAGAAGTGCGACTGCTCCACTGTAAAAGAGAGGGCAATTATAATTATCGCATTCGAGCATTTTTTCATAATCTTTTGAAGTGCCCCCTTCCCATACCCGGGTATTAGCTACGAGGTCGCGATGCTGGTCTATGTGTATAACGCCAAATGGATGGCCTTTGGAAACTCTCGCATTGTGGATTATCGAAAATGAGCCCTTATGGTCGTCTATGATATCTGCCCTTATGCCTTGAATGTAAAGATGCTCTTGCCCCTCAGTAAATCCCCCAAGTCCAGATTTCATAGCTTTATATACTCATTAAATTCTAATTACTATATGGAAAACACAACGTCAGGTCACCCTGCAGGTTATGGAAGCGCGATGCTGAGTGCTGCGTACACAGGGGCACCTGCGTACAATGGAGATATGATTGTTTCGACCACATTTTATGTGCCCGGCTACGAGATTGTCGATACTCTTGGAAGCGTCATGGGAAACACAGTGCGGACAAGGTGGTTTGGGCAGGACATCTGGCAGGGAATAAAATCAATTCTGGGGGGTGAACTTAAGGGCTATACCGAGCTTTACGCCAATTCCAGAAGGGAAGCGGAGGAAAGGTGCAGGAAGGAAGCCCGGGACCTTGGAGCAAACGCGATAATTGACATGACCTACGATGACCAGCCGGTGCTCGACGGGACAGAATTCCGGGTCACTGGAACTGCAGTTGTCGTGAAGAAAACTGGCAAAAAAACATCAAAGGTTTCAGAAAAGGAAGGCATGCCTGAAGAACTGAAAGCGACAGGAGTATAGGTAGAGTGCAAAGTTAACCCACTCTGCCAACCGGAAGGTAGTTAAAATCCATCTTTAGATAAGGTTTTAATTGATTACAGCTTATGATAGAATACGGTCTTGGTCTGTCAATGACTGTTTGGGGAGATGATTTAATAAAAGCCCTGGAGGATTCTGCAAAGCACTTTGGGTATGGGGTAAAGGTAAAGCCCTTACGCGATACAAATCCCTACCGGGCAACCCGGGCGTGGAGGATATATCCCGTCCCGGGATTTGAAAAGCCCTTTCTTTATCAGGGAAAACCCGCAGGGGACCATAATCCAGAGGTCAAAAGCGTCCAGATTTGCGACACCAAAAAAATCCCCCGAAGTACACTTGGAAGCCTTTTTTTACCCAGCGAAGAAATCAACTGGACCATGGAGGCAATACTTGATAAAAACGAACAATACCGGGTTTTGCCCATAGAAGTCTATGTTGGAGATGGGCTTAAGTACGGTCTTGGGTGGGGGGGTCCTGACCCAGTAGCAAGAGCAAGTCCATTAAAGCACGGCAGAATGCTCAGGAAAATTATGCCTAAGATTGACGAACTGGCAGTCAAGACAAACAAACTTCTCTTATCACAGAAGATTTGACCCCTGATATCCCTGGCAGGAGCTTACCAAACGATTTATCTACTAATTTTAATTTTAAGTTATGAGGAGAAAGACAGTTGAAGCCGCGCTTTTCCTGGCGTCGGGCCCCATAACTGCCGCAGATTTGGTGAGTATTGTCGAGTGTTCTGCAGCCGAGCTGGAGGATGAAATCCTGGCGCTAAAGGAGAAATACGGCGAGGATTCGGGCATAAAGCTGATAGATGCAAACCAGAGCTACCAGTTTATCGTAAACCCCCTGATTGTCCACAAGGTAAAGCAGCTTTCCCCTTACAGGGACCTGTCCCCTGGGCTCGTAAAAGCCCTTTCCATTATTGCCTTCAAAGGCCCCCTTAAGCAATCCCTCCTCGTAAACACTGTCGGAAACCGCGCTTATGAGTACACCGGCGAGCTTGAGAAACGGGGTCTTATAACTGCCAAAAAGGAAGGCAGGACCAGAATACTCAAAGTTACAAAGCTATTTGTCGATTACTTCGGCCAGGCGCCGGAGAAGAGAAACCTGGAGAAGTTCCTTGACAGCCCCAAGGCAGCTGAAGCCCTGGACAAAATCGCTTCTGAGGGCGAGGAAGGGCCTGAAGGGGGAGGAATCGAGAAGCTTAAAAAGACCAAAAAGCCGGAGCCCCTTGGAGACGACCAGCTGATAGCCGAGCAGGAGATGTATGACGAAGCAGAGGAAATCAGGGGAGAGGAAACTGTGACTGACGAATTTGACGAGCTTGAGCAGAATTAAGCCGCTAAATATATCTTTATTACTCGATAAATATAATCAGGTGAAAACTATGGCACAGGATAAAGGATATTTCCCAAATACCCCCAGAAACAATTACGACCGGCAAATCACCACTGGAATGGGGGGCTTTTCAAACCCAATGGGCCACTTTCTAAACGAACTTGGCGATTTCTACAGAAAAATTAAAGACAATTTCTATAGAAACCTTAAAGAAAGCTTCTTTCTTGAGCACAGGCAGCCAATTATCGGCTGGGTTGAAAACCATTACCCTCCGGAATGTCCTTACGGCCCTCCTACGCTCCCCATATGCAAAAAGAGAGTGACAAAAGGCAAGAGAAAATTAAGATAGCAAGCAGGAACCCATAAATTTACCTGGTAGTTACAATCGGCTTATCCAAGACTAAAACTGTGTGCTCTGCCTGGGAAATCTTTGAGTCGCCCTTCAGTATCCGGTATGGCTGGATGCACTCCTTCTCCATAAGCTCCCTCAAGGCAAGCTTTAATTTGATTCCGTCTGCCTTAAGCCACCTGTCCGTAAAAGGCATACCTTCCCGGCTCCTCATGTCCTGGAGAATGATTCTTGCTTCCATAGAGCGAACCGGCTTTTCTTCCAGAACGGTGTATGTCAAAGCCCTATTCTCATCGCTTTCTGTGATGAAATTCCTGCCTCTTGTGGCAAACGGCTCTATCGCTATTGCTTCGCCTTCCTCCAGGAGATAATGGAAGTCGCCCTTATGATTGGGGATTTTCGGCTCGCTGTGGACAGTGTATTGGTCAAGCCCGTGCCCGGTAAGGTTAACAATCGGCTTGAAGCCCATAGAAACTATTGTTTCCTCAATTTTTGCGGCAATGTCAGCGACATCCGCCCCGGGCCTTACAAGCTTCAGGGCTTCGTCAAGCGCCTTTTCCGCGGCTTCTACAAGCTTTGCATCCTCCTTGTCAAGGGCGACGCTTACTGTTGTGTCCGCAATGTATCCGTCAACCGCTACGCCAATATCGACTTTGACCAGGTCTTTTTCTCCAAATACTGAATCATCTCCCTTCGCAGGAGAATAGTGCGCAGCAATCTCGTTTGTGCTGATATTTACCGGCCAGGCGGGAACCCCTCCCAGGTCCCGTATCTTCTTTTCTAGCTTTTCAGCCAGGTCAATCAGCTTCATGCCTGGCTTTACAAGGGATTTTGCCTCTTCCCTGACCTTGGAAGCAATCTTTCCTGCCTTTACGTAATTGTCGATGATTTTCTGGTCCATTATTTAGTTTCTTTAAAAATAGGACTTATGAAGGCCAACTATTCCCGCGAGAAACCGCCAATAGTCCTCACCAGCAAAGAGGAAGCCCTCTCAAAAGGATATCTACTGGGCGACCAGGGAGTCTACCCTGACCAAAACACACTCTGCAGTGACTGGCGCTTTCGGGCACACACGGCATTTCTTGTGCTTCCCCATAGCAGAGGCATTCAAGGATACCCTCTCATCCACTGGGGAACCGAATTAAAATCAGTTGGAGTTAACCCCGCATCTGATATGTCAACCCAAACCTACTAAGTACCAATCAGCCATCTAAGCCCTCCCGCTGACAATCTCCATGACATCTCCATTCTTTATCTGATAATCCTTCCCCACCTTGAGCCGGGTCTTCACGTTGTAAGCGCAGATGAAATTGTTTCCAAAGTCGCTGTGGAGCCGGAATGCAAAGTCAAGCGCAGTCGATTTGGGCGGCATGAGAAACGCGTCGGGCAGGACATTTCCGTTCTTGTCGGCCAGCTTTTTCATTCCTCCGGGAAAAATCGCCAGGTATCCAAGAGTTTCAAAAACCGCCTTGTTAAGGATTGTCTGGACGCCCGTAGAGCCCCATTTTTTTAGGGTTTCCTGAATCTTGTCGAGGGCTTCCTTTTGCTTGGGGCTTACTTCCCCGATTATATGAAACTCGGCGTCTCCGGGAATGTACTTGATAATCCCCGCCTTGTCGGCGGACTTCAGGGCAAGCTCAAGGTCAGCCGCGCAGGGGACTGCGCCTTTTTCGATAAGCTTTGGCAGGTAGTTCTCCGCCCCGGGCTTATCAATTTTATTTGCAGCGACGAGAATCGGCTGGACGCGCTCCCTTAAGGTTTTTACAAAGTCCATTTTCTGGCTGCTGTCCCACTGGTAAACATTCTCAGGCAGGGACAATTTGGCGATTACAACTGCCACATCATCATCGGAAACCTTAAGCCCCGAAAGCTGTGTTGCAACGTCTTTTGGCGCCCTCATCTTCTTCCAGTTTTTTTCCAAAAGCCCCAAAAACCAGTAATTCAGCTCGTCCTCGAGGAATTTTATGTCCTCGAGCGGGTCATGGCCGCCCTCGCAGTCCTTCCCTTCAGCATCAGTTGTGCCGGAAGCGTCAACAATATGGATAAGCGCATCTGCCTGCCTTAAGTCGTCAAGAAACTTGTTTCCCATTCCCCTTCCCTCGTGAGCTCCCGGAACAAGCCCTGCAACATCAATAAGTTCGACAGGAATAAAGCGGTTTCCGTCTATGCAGTAGCCCTGGCGGGGGTTGCATTTCACGTTGAAGAACTTTTCGGCGCACTCGACCCTTACAAAGCCGAATCCCACGTTCGGGTCGATTGTGGTAAACGGAAAGTTTGCAATCTTTACGTCAATGAGTGTAGCCGCCCTGAAAAAGGTGGATTTTCCGACATTGGGTTTTCCCACGAGGCCGATTTTCATAAACTAATTGGGTTTTTGAATTAAGTTATTTTTAGTTTTCCCTAGCAACGGTCACTTTAACAACAAAATCCGTTATTAAAGAAAAGGGCATAAAATTTTAATAAGATTTGGTTTTGTTTAAATAGACCCGTATTTTTAACGATTTTGAAAATTATTGGTATCCAGTAAGGCCTGTTTTGATAAGCCAAAGATTTTACAAGATTCAAATCAGCTCTATTATGGAGCTCCGCCTGACTTCGCGAAAGTTTGCAGACAAGAATTAGAGAAGCTTAACCGAGAAATTGGCTACTAGCCCTACCTCAGGTCATCTTTTATCCAAAAACCTTTTCGCCCTCAAAATCAGGGCTGTGGAAGACACGTCCAGTATTTCATTTTTTTCGACCATTTTCAAGGCCTTTTCAAGCGGCACTTTCAGGGAAGTGATATTTTCAGTTTCGTCCATTTTTGTGTTTCCAAATGACAGATCTTCAGCCAGGAAGAGGTAAATCGTGTTGTTGATTCCGCCCGGGGCGGCTTTTGACTTCCCCAGAAGCGTCCATTTTTTGGCGGTTATTCCCATTTCTTCCTTAAGTTCTCTTTTTGCGCCGGTGAGCGGATCTTCACCAGGGTCAGCGCAGCCAGCAGGGACTTCAATGCTGTCGGCGCCTAAAGCGTACCTGAATTGCTTTGTAAGGTAAACGTTTCTGTCCTTGTCTACGGGGAGAATCAATAGCCATTCATGAAGCTCAATCACCCCATAGATTGTGTCTTTTCCGCTAGGGTCAATGACTGAATCCTCCCTTACGCTAATCCAGGGGTTTTTGTAGGCATTCCTGCTCCCCTTTATCGTCCAGGGGCCGTTTTGGGTGGGCATATAATTAGTTAAGCACTAGCTGATAAAAAGATGCCCTAGATGAGTTTTCTTCCGTATATATTGGGACAATCTTCACGCATAACCGTATCGTAGATGAAGTACACAGGCCTAAGATTATTATCAACAAGAATTTTATCTGTAGTCTTTCTCGCCTCTACAAAGAAATCGCTAAGCTGGACCTCCTCGGAGGTGTACTTGTCTAAAATAGCTTGGTCTGTGACAAGCCTAGTTTTCAAATTTGGATGCCCCAAGTGCTGATAATGAAACACCGTTGCTTCTGCACCGGCAGACTTTAGATACAAATCCATAGGAACTTCGTAACTATAACCATGGGGCAGGCCAATGGCAATTCTCGTGCCTGAAGGCGGACCAGTGTTAGCAACAAAAGTGTTCAGGTAGTAAACGGGTATATTTATGGCTTGTTCTTTGGATGCATATCCTATACTGAACTGATTTTCCGAAGAGATAATCCCAATTGGCGCGTCCTCTACCCTATCCAACCATCGCATAGCCATTTCTCGGCCATCAGAAACATTCCCTACAATAAATCCTATTTCTGCATCGCTTAAGTCTACTCCCCTCTCATGAAGTTGGGCGTATTTTGAAGTTACCCCGGGATCAGGAATGTATCTCATAAATAAATGCTCCTCGAGAATAAATACTACCCCCAGGTTACATCTTTTCTGAAAAGTCCTGTAGTATAAACCCTTTTTTCAATCTTTATTTTATGAAAGCGCTTGTAACCGGCGGGGCTGGCTTTATCGGAAGCCACCTGGCGGATAAACTGGTTGAAATGGGTTATGAAGTCACGATTCTTGACAACCTAAGCGTAACCGGCCAGAACCTGCCAGATTTGAAGAAAAAAGGAATAAAAGCGATAATTGCAGACATTACTGACACTGACAGGATGATGGCTGAAGTAAAGGGGTTCGATGTTGTCTTTCACTTAGCGGCCATGAACCGGGCGATAAAGTCCATAAAAGACCCCCTTCGGGCAAATGCGGTCAATATAAACGGCACGCTTAACATCCTTGAAGCATGCAGGAAAAACGGGGTCGGAAAAGTCGTGTTTTCCTCAAGCTCCTCCGTGCACGGGCTTTCAACTGCCTTTCCAAGGGTCGAGGATGACCGGCCGATTCCATCCCACCCGTACGGCGTCGGAAAAATCGCTGCCGAGTACTATACCAACGTCTACCACTCGCTTTTCGGGATGGACAACGTGGTCCTGAGGTACTTTAGCGTATATGGCCCAAGGCAGCTTGGGACAATCGATTACGCTGCGGTTATCCCAAAATTCATACACAAGATTTCCCGTGGCGAGGAAATCGAGGTTTACGGCGATGGGGAGCAGACGAGAAGCTTCACCTATGTAGGCGACGTGGTCGAGGGGACAATAAAAGCCGCAGGGACCAAGGAAGCGTACGGGGAAACAATCAACATATGCGCCTCAAAGGAAATCAGCGTCAACGGGCTTATCGGGAACTTGGAAAAACTTATCGGGAAAAAGGCAATCGTAAAGCACACGCCGGAGATAAAAGGCGAAATCAGGGCAAACCTTGCCAGCGTAAGCAAGGCAAAGAAAATATTAAGTTTTGAGGCAAGTACTTCAATGGAAGAAGGGCTGAAGGAAACAGTCCAGTGGCACAGGGAAATGCATGGGTATTAGAGGGCTTATATATTCTTCTAATTGGGATTTTAAGCTGTCCTTTTCAAAAAAATACTTGGGTAGTTTCGGAAAACACTGTTTCCTAATCAATAACTACAAATAAATAGTCAATATATATTATGTGTGGAATAGTTGGCTATATAGGGGAAAAAGGAAAAGCTGTGCCAATACTATTCAGAAATCTCACCGGAGTGGAATACCGGGGGCATGACTCCTGCGGAATATCCACCTTGAGAGTAAACCCCGAGGGGACTAAAACAATGGATACCCTTAAAAGCATTCGGTCAATACCAGAACTCGAAAAAGATTTCCGAAGAAGGTTTCCGAGAGCCAGTTCAGCTTCCCACATGGGTATAGGGCACACGCGCTGGGCGACCCATGGAGGAGTTAGCGAGAATAATGCCCACCCCCATACTGACTGCTCAAACACGATATCTGTGGTCCATAATGGGGTAGTGCACAACCATGCAGAACTTCGTAGTGGCCTGGAAACCGGCTATTACGGCGGCATAAGGCACATTTTCGAATCGAAAACAGACACAGAGGTGGTGCCTCATCTGATTGAAAGTTTCAAGGCAGAAGGCTTGCCTTTTGATAAGGCATTCGGAAAGGCAGTTGATGAAATCCAGGGAGAATACGCCCTGCTGGCCATCGACGCCTCACGGCCGGACACAATTATGGCCGCAAGAAAGGATTCACCGCTTGTAATCGGCATAGGCAAAAACGAAGCCTTTGCCTCAAGCGATATCATAGCCCTAAGCGAATATGCGGATAGTTTCATACGGCTTCAGGATAAAGATATAGCCACAATAAGAGCAGATGGAATATCAATACATAATGACCACAAAAGCGTCAGCAGAGAGGCCACTAAGATTCCGGGCCTTTGGGACTGGAGAAAGCTGTCCATTGACGGAGAGGCACTGGGAAATATAAGAAGAACCTGTCATGACCGAGGGGAGACCTATTGGGAAAGAATCAAAAAAGAGGCAAATATCTACCCCTACACTACTCTCCGAGAGGTGAGAATGCAGGACCAGTCGCTCAGATCCACGCTGGACCAAGATCCTGAGCTCATAGAGCATGTGATAGGAGGTATTCGTGATGCAGACAGAATATTTCTTGTGGGTTCAGGAAGTTCCCTTAATGCCGCAGAATGCGGAGAATATCTCCTTCGCCTCCAGGGAAAAGACGCCCGCACGGTATGCTCCTCCGAGATAAAAAGCCATGAAAAGATATTTTCTGATGATTCTCTTATAATAGCCCTTACACAGTCAGGAGAGACTATGGAACTTTATAAGACCCTTAAGGACATCAAGCATCAATACGGAACCCCTATAGTGAGCATTTCAAATGTTCCCCTGTCCACAATCCCTTGCGAAATCGCCGACCTGAATATTCCACTAAAATGTGGCCCCGAGTTTGCAGTTGCCGCTACAAAATCATACACCGGCCAGCAGGCGATTTTGAGAATGCTTTCGGAAGGGATTTCAGAAGATCTGGATGTTGTCGTGAACCGCCTTGGCTCCTCTGCAGAAGACATTGGCAACTATCTAAGAACGTTTTCCGAAAGCGACCTTGGCAAGTTCTGCAACAGCCTTAAAATGGCAGATGGAATTGCAATTCTGGGCTCCGGATTGAGCATTCCTGTTGCAAAAGAGGCCGCCCTTAAGTTTGAAGAGCTTACAAGAAAGCCTTCAAAAGCATACCTAAGCAGTGAGTTCAAGCATGGGCCTCTTGCAATGGTGCACCAACCTGACGACCAATATAAAAAGAATGTGGTATTGATTGGCATTGCCCCTGATGATGAGTCATTTGACACAACCTATCGGGCTCTTTCCCAGATATCCGCTCATGGAGGCGCGTCTTTTATAGTAACGCCAAAAGATTATTGTCTTGGTGGCACAGGCGCTGACGAAACCAAAAGTTATCTGACACGGATACCTGTCCCTAAAACCCATGCTCATGAAATCATGTCTGTAGTGCCTCTCCAGCAACTTGCCGCTTCCACTGCCTACAGTATGGGGGAGTCAAGCCGAAAATACTGCACCGCATAAGGCCTCATTGGCTGCCGCAGAGGTGATGGCCCGGATACTTCAAACCTATGGCTTATGGGTGTGAGGTAATGGATTGCAAAAGCTACAGTACAGTAATAGACTTTGATATTCCTTGTGGTTTGTCGGGGCCAAGATCGGTTCTCTCATGGCTCTTCCTTGGAACATACGGCCTAGGTTTGCGGCCAGAGGGCCCGTCAGAAATAATGCCTGGTTTGCGAAGGCAACCTGCAACGGCGAGATTGGCGGCAGTATCATTTAGGATATCAACATGAGGCACTCTGTTATTAGCGCAGTAGCGGTGCGCGGATGAGCCAGTTTGAGGCATAAAATGGGAATTATTTCCGCTGACAATGTTTGATCTGCTGTCCCCAATCGACAGAAGATTGATTTCCCCGGGTTCCGTCGAGAAGATCTCACTGCCAAGATATCTTAAGGTCTTCTCTAGTGACACGGGATTGCCATCCCCAACATATATGAGGTCAGTACTGTAATCCTCATTGTGGCTAAGCTCAAAACCCTTGAGGTCAATATCTTTCATAAATCTTCTCGCTTCATCGATGCCGAATCCCGGCCTATGTGAAGGCCTTGCAGCAAAACCTATTTTTTTGCCACATTTTCCGAAAGTTAATGGATGCAAGGGATAGTGTGCCTTAAGATATCTGGAAAGGGTGCCTGCGTTTTCCAACGTAGGGTCGAAAAGTATATATCCCTTATCCAGCACAAGATCGGTTTCGGGAAGGTCATGTTTCATCTGCCTATACATGCCATCTGTGCTCGTCAGCACTCCCTCCAATAAAAAGCTTTTTCTCAAATTTCCGGTATCGCTTCCATAGCCCTGGACATACAGGCAATTTACCTTGTCAGTATTATTTCCCTGAAGCTCAAGCTCAATTCCCTCTTCACTTGCCGCCTCAAAAACAGAGCGCATCATTTCCGGGTATATATAAGGATCTTCAACCTCATTCACTGCCCAGACAGTTCCACCGTGCTTCATTGTTGCACCCATTTCGTAGACTCCTGGCATCTGCGGCATTCCAAGCCGGCGATTTGCGTAACTGCCTGCAGCCCCCTCATTCCACCCAGTTGCAGTAGCCTTCTGAAAAAATTTTCCTACGGGCAAAATCTGAAGAGAAGGCCGAAGAGAGCTGGGTACCCTAAGATCAGTATTATCGGGGTAAGCCTGCGAACCCATGATATCACTGGCAAAAAGGACAGGATAGTCCGGATTAAATCTTGATTCTATTTCTTCAGCAAGCCGCTCAGACTTTTCCTGAAAGTATACTTTTGGAATGCCGCAACTTTTTGCCAGTTTCATTATTTTAGGCGCAATCTTATCCATTATAATCACCTCCAAAGGGAAAGGCCCACCAAAAACGGCCTCTTTAGACAACTTGGTCTGGCTCCCACCAAAAGCCCTAAAATTTCGACGCAAGATATGCTCTCCAGGCCAATATTTGCCTTGTTTCCACACGCAGTGAAACCCCCCATAATGCCTACCATATATAAACTAGCTTTCTTTAAATAGTTTATTACATTAGAGTAGTATCTACATCTTTTGACATTTTCCTATCTCAAAAATATTCATTTGAGAGAGGGGCAAAGCCAATCGGAAGAGTGCAAACTGCCGTAAAGGAAGATATCGTGCTTTGAAGCTTATCTTTCTTCATCAATTAAGCTCACTATCGCCTGTTTGAAGGCGGGAAGGTAATTTTCAAGTATGTCCCAGATGATACCCGTTTCGACTCCGAAATAGGCGTTAGTCAGAATATCCCTCATGCCTGCAATCTTTTTCCACTCAATTTCTGGACGCTTTCTTTTCAGCTCCTGCGGGAGGTTTTTTGTCGCTTCACCAATGATTTCCAGATTTCTTACCACTGCATCAAAGGCCATTTCGTTTTTGGACAAATCTTTTCCAGAACCGATATTCTTTGTGTACTTATCAATTTTCTCAATCGAGCGCAAAATGTCTCCAATATAGACCTTATAATCTCGCATATTTTACTTCTCTGCGTATATCTTTGAGTTCGGGTTTGAGGCTTCCTTCAGTGACCAGGTCAACTTTCCTCTTGAACTCCTTTTCCAAGAGAAACTTAAGGTCCATATATCCTCCAAACTTGGGTTTCCTGAATTTCACTAAAACATCCACGTCGCTTTTCGGGCCTTGTTTTTTCTTTGCAAATGAGCCAAATACGCCAATCCTCACTACCCCCAGCCTATCAAGGTCCTCTTTTTTCCTTTCCATCAAGGATAAAATCCTCTCTGCAGTCAGCTTTGGCTCGGCCGCTTTTTGGGTTATTCTTTCCATAATATTTGTTCTAGGTAATATTCTTTAGGAGTTTGCCACTATTTAAGTTTTGAAGCGGTTATTGTTATAATGGCTGAACGGGTTATCTGCGTTGCCGGGCTTGGTTATGTTGGTTTGCCTCTAGCTTTGAAATTTGCCAGGAAATACAAGGTTATCGGCTTTGACATCAAAAAGGAAAGGGTCGAGGAGCTTAAACGCGGGTATGACCGAAACCTCGACATAGAGAAAAAAGAGTTCGAGGATGTTTCGGGAAATATCGAGTTTTCAAGCGACGAAAAGGTAATTTCCGGGGCGGATATTGTCGTTATTGCAGTTCCCACACCCGTACTTAAGGGAAACAGGGCGGATTTAAGTTATTTGGAGAGCTCTTCGCGCACTGTCGGGCGAAACCTTAAGAAAGGGGCGATTGTCGTTTACGAGTCGACCACCTACCCCGGGTGCACCGAGGACTTTTGCCTGCCGATTCTCGAGAAAGAAAGCGGCATGAAGCTTGGAGAATTCTTTTTGGGCTACAGCCCGGAGAGGGTCAACCCCGGTGACAAGGAGCACACAATTGACCGGATTTACAAAGTCGTTGCCGGGTGCAATGATTCGGTTGCTGATACGCTTGTGGAGATTTACAGTGTTGTAACCAATGTTTACAAGGCGCCGTCGATTCGAATAGCCGAAGCGGCAAAAGTTATTGAAAATACGCAAAGAGACGTCAACATCGCCCTTTTTAACGAGCTTGCCATGCTTTTCGACAGGATGGGGCTTGACAGCGAGGAGATTTTCAAGGCAGCCGCCACAAAATGGAATTTTTTGCGGTTCTACCCCGGCTTTGTCGGGGGGCACTGCATACCAGTGGACCCTTATTATTTGGCTGAAAAGGCGGTTGAAGTCGGGTATTACCCAAACCTCATACTTGCAGGCAGGGGAGTAAGCGAGTCTGTCGCGCCGTTTGTCGCCAAAAAAATCGTGAAATTGCTAGTCGAGACCGGAAAGCCGCTAAAAACCGCCAAAGTCCTGATGCTGGGAGCCACCTACAAGGAAAACGTGCCTGACCTCCGGGACAGCAAGGTGGAAATCCTGATAAACGAGCTGAAGGATTTCGGGATAACCGGGGTAACCGTCCACGAGCCGATGCTTTTCTGCAAAGACACCGTTTTTAGCGCTCCAAACACCAAAGCCCTCGACAAGTATGACGTAATCGTCTATGCGGTCAACCACAAGAAGTTCAAAGACCTTGACGTGTTAAGCCACCTCAGGGACAAGGGAATCCTCATCGACATCAAGAGGAAGTTCAAGCGAGAAGATGTCGAGTCCAGAGGGTTTGTGTACTGGGGGTTGTAAAAAATCAATCACTAATGATTAAGGTATTCTACTCAGGAACCGAGTTAAGGCAACGAAGAAGGGAAACCATTTGCAATCCACCAAAAGGCGTAAAGTATTTCACCAAAACCCCTCTCAAAAGCATGGGTGAAGACTATAAGATTTCTTATTCACCCAAAAAACCAGAGCTAGTAAATCCACTGGCAATTTTAGAAACCTTCCGCATACCCAATATTCGATATGTATCCCCCACCTTACTTAAAGACATAGACCTCATACACACACCGGGACAATTACTCATCAATAAAATACCGTGGGTGGTTGAAGTAGACAATGTTGTGGGTATGAGTTATTACCGGATAAAAATTCTCAATAGCACTTCCGGTCGATGGCTAATGAAAAAGTTTTTGAGATCTGGGTACTGCAAAGGTATCCTGTGCATAAGCGAAGCAGCAAGGAAAAGCGTGGAGAACACGCTACGGGATCAGAGTATAAACAAAAAAATAGAGGTAATCTACCCCTATGTCAAACCAAATCCAAATAAAAAAATCGATTCAGATAAAATAAGACTCTTATTTATAAGCACCAATTTCTATCAAAAAGGGGGTAAGGAACTTCTGAGAGTATTCGACCAATTGTGCAAAAAATATAAGAACCTTGAGCTTACCATCATAACTAAGATAGCCCACATAGACTCTGGACTCCTCAGGAGATATTCTAAAAATAGAAAGATTCATTTTTTAGAAGCAAGATATACAAAAGAAGAACTCTACAGGGAATTCTATCCAAAAGCAGATATATTTGTAGTTCCAACATACCAGGATAGTTTTGGATTGGTATTCTTAGAGGCCATTTCTTCGGGATTGCCCGTAATTTCAACAAATATGTTTGCACTTAATGAAATGGTACTGGAAGGTAAAAATGGATTTTTAATTGATTCTCCCATCAAGTACTTCAATGAAGACTATACGCCTAATAACTATTGGTGGCAAACAGACACAACAAAAGCAGCTAAGGAGGGCAATTATCCAAGCGTGGTGAAGCAACTAAGCGAAAAGTTAGACCGGTTAATTTCTGATAAAAGACTAAGACAATCTATGTCTAAAGTGTCTCGAGAATTGGTAGAGTCTGGCAGATTCTCAGAACGAGTAAGGAAGGGAAGGATTTACAAAGCATATAAGCATTGCCTAGACCAATCATGAAACATATATCTCTTCAAAACCAATAGAACTATGTGCGGAATACTCGGCCAGATTAATCTTAACGCCCCCCTCAGTAAAAAAGAGACTACAAGACTCAGAAAAGGGCTCTCTATGCTTCGCCATCGAGGTCCTGATTCTGAAGGGACGTTTTTGGAAAAAGATATTTTTTTGGGTCATAGGAGATTGTCTATTATTGATTTAGAAAGTCGTTCAAACCAACCCATGCTTGATTCAGACTGCGCTTTGGTATTTAATGGAGAGATATATAATTTTCTTAAACTCAGAAAGACCCTGGAATCAAAGGGGTTCCGATTTAAGACAACCTCTGATACAGAAGTCTTGCTAAAAGCATATATTAGATGGGGTCTAAGCTTCGTGGAACATCTGGATGGTTGCTGGGCCTTTTGCATATATGATGGGCGATTTAAAAGGGTAATCCTGTCTCGAGACAGGATTGGGGAAAAACCTCTGTATTACTACTCAAACAAGAATCGCATTGCATTTTCCTCCGAACTTCCGTCTTTATTAAAAATACTGGACAAAAGAGAAAAAAACGTAGATTATTTCCGATTAGCCCAATTTAATCTAAATAATTTCAAACACATGCCCTATGACTTGACCCCTTTTGAAAACATCTATAAGCTAAAACCGGGTTATAATCTAGTAATTGACGGTGGTGTTGTCAAGCTCAGAAAATATCTAAGAATACCAAAGAAAAAAATAGAAAAACCCCTAAAAGCGCTTGAAAAAACGATGAAATCCTCCGTAGAACAAACGTGCATATCGGATGTTCCTGTAGGCATTCTGTTCTCTGGAGGGGTCGACTCTTCACTTATTGCAGCTATGCTAAGGGATAAAAATATCCATGCCTACTGCTTTGGTTGGGACGAAAAAGACCCCGAAATCATCCGAGCGAGAAATGCGGCAAAGCAACTCGGTCTAACCCTAAAAGAGATTTTCCTCAAGAATCAAAACTTTTGTGAAAATCCCATTGGAAGTATAAAAAGCATTGTGAAACGATATGGTGAACCAATAAATCTCTTCCAAATTATATACTCCGAGGTAATACTAAAATCTATGAAAAAGGATGGCATCAAAGTAGTTATTGGTGGCAATGGTGCTGATGAACTCTTCTATGGCTATGATGGCTCAAATCAAATGCTTTTTCTTTCCAAAATAAAGGACACAATAAGCACCTTGCCAATGCCTGCCCTCCTCAATAAACTACCCTTCTTGGACCAAGTCCACCGAGAGAGCTGGAAATTAAAGTCCAATATCTATGAAAAACAAATGTCTCACAAGACATATATAAACCCAATTTACCGAAAATTCTTGCTATCTAGTTCATTCGAGGAAGTTTCCAAAGAAATACCCTCAAAAAGTCTAATAGACGTTTTTAATTGGATTGGTTTGAGAATAGAAAATGAACATTCTGTCACAATGGTGGCAGATTTCTCTAGTATGCAAAACGGAATGGAACTCAGAACCCCTTTCCTAAACAAAGAGATTATATATCTTGCTCAAAATATACCTGCCAAATACAAAGTTAGATCAGTTTTTTCTAAAAAGAACAACAAATATGCCCTTAAAAAAGTACTTGAAAAATACTTGCCCAAGGAGACTATTTATGCGAAAAAAATGGGCTTCGGTTACAACATTTTCTCAAACATCAATCTTGGCAACATTATCTTAAAAAATCGTAGGTTATTCGAAAAATATCTTAACGAAACCATCCCAAAAATAGAACTCTATGATTGTAATTTGATTAAAAACATGTATTTTGAACACCTTAACGGTAAAGACCATAGCAAAGAATTGATGGAGATTCTAATAGTTGCAATCTGGTTTGAGGAATTTTGCCAATAAGCAGCTAAATCTTCTCAACCAGATAATTCTCCAAGGCCATGTACTTCAGCCCGGAGTTCTGGAAAGTAAATAATGCCTGCTCAAGCGACCCGACAAGAGGGTAGCCATGTATGTTTAATGAGGTGTTAAGGACTGCGCCGATTCCGGTTTTCTCCTTAAACAAGCTGATAAGCTTGTGATAATCGGGATTGTGGTCCTTTGTGACCACCTGCGGCCTGCAGGACTTGTCGCCCTGGTGGATGGCCGCCCTTAGCTGAGTTATGGGTTTGCGACAATAGTCCTGTTTCCCAAAGCCCTGGCGCCCCACTCGCCCCTTCCCCGGAAAAGGGCGACAACCTCGTTTTTGGAAAGCAAATCAGCAACTTTCTCCTCGATGTCCTTGACTTTTGTAATCTTGTACTTGCGCCGAAGCTTCTTCGACTTTATGAACTGCTCGACCTCCCTGTTGGAAAAGCCCATGCCCAAATACATATCGCCTTTCATGTCCACCTTTTCCCCTTTCTGGTGCCCGTAGTAGCCAAGGCACCCGATTACGTTTGACTCATCGCCGCATGAAGGCATAAAGTAGACCTTTTTGACTTCAGGCAGTTCCTGAATCTTCTTGTTAAGCTTAACGTTCATGAACACGCCGCCGGAAACCGCAATCCGGCTTATCCTGGTCTTCTTTACGGCAGCTCTTATCCACTCCAGGACGAGGTCTTCAGTGAAGTACTGAAGGGCTGCCGCAAGGTTGTCAAACCTCTCAAAGGCGGCGTTTTTCACAAGGAAATCATCAAAGTAGGGTGTCGGCTCGTCCGACTCGAATGTAAGGTCTTTCTTGTTCACCCACATTTTGCCCTTGAAAAGCTTGTTGTAAGTCTTCATGAAGTAGTCCTTCTTGGAGTAAGAGGCAATCCCCATCACCTTGTACTCGTGCTCAAGGGCTTTCATGCCCATGTAGACAGTCGCCTTCGAGTAGATGTAGCCAAGCGAGCTTTCCCACCTTGTGCCTGAAATGCGCTTCATTTCTTTGCCGTCCCAGATGTTGACGGTTGCCGCGTACTTGTCGCCTGAGCCGTCAAGCGTAAGGACAAGAACCGGCTCTTTTGTATCCCAAAGCCCGTAAAACGTAATCGGCGAGTAGGCATGGGCGAGATGGTGCTCCACGAACTCCACGTCGGAATTAAGCCCCATCTTCCCAAGCGTTTCCCTAAGCTCCTTTCCCGCCTTTTTGCTGACGCTTTTCTCCAGGTTATCTCTTATAAGGTAAAGCATCTGCCTGTTGTGGCGGAAGAGGAATTTCACGAGATTTTTCCTCATCTTAGCCGTAATACCTGGCTGGGAAACCGGCTTTTCAGTAGTCATCGAAACCTGCTGAGGGTAAACGGTAAGCCCGGAAACAAGCACCTTGTCCACCACCTTTAGCTTGTTCCTCTTAAGGGCATAGATGATAGCTTTTTGGGGGAAAGTCGAAGAATTCTTGATATTGTCAAACTTCTCCTGAGAGATTACGTCCCCCAAAAGGCCTTTGTTATAGAGAGCTATGCTTGCGTTATGCCCTAACTGTAGAGAGAGGAGATTCATAAAAATAGTAAAGGTAGACTTTTAAACGCCCTATCAGAATTGAAAGTTGAAATATATATCTGTTTATAGATATAGTTATGGTTCTTTTTGGGAACAAAAAAAGAAGGCATGCGATCAATTCAATTCTGCTCTCCTTACTCCTATTTCTTTCTCCTTCCCTCGGTGACCTAAATTTTGGTTGGGAAAAGCATCCCGGAGCAGTCATAGACTTAGGATATCCAGAGCAATGGGATGGAGGATCTCTTCAGTACCCCGCAGTTCTAAAATCAGACGAAGGATACATGGCGGTATATTCTGGAATCAAAAAAGACCCCCTTCGTTGGTATGAAACTCTTGGATGTGCACACTCACAAGATGGAATTTCTTGGGAAAAATGCGAAACAAATCCACGAATAATCGCAGGTATTGATTGGGAAGACTACCATGTCTATGCTGCAGCGATGATCTACGTAGAGGAGGGGTACTCCCTATGGTACTCTGGCTACGACGGTGGAATCAACGCAAGCATCGGCTACGCGACTTCAGATAACGGAGTCGACTGGGACAAGTACGATTTTAACCCTGTGCTTACCGGAAACTATTCTGAATGGGATGAGCGGTTCATCATGGACCCTTCCGTCATAAAGGACGGGGACACTTACAAGATGTGGTACTTCGGTGCAGCGCCGTTAAACAGCGGAAGCCCACTGACAGCAGGAATCGGCTACGCGACTTCAGATAACGGAATTGACTGGGAAAAACACCCCGGAAACCCCGTTTTTGCAGCCGATGTGCACGGCACAAGGCCAAGCGTCATAAAGGATGGAGACACTTACCTCATGTTTTATGACTGCCGCCCGTCACAGGGTGAAGGAAGCGGAATATGCTACGCGACTTCTCCTGACGGAATAGCGTGGACCCCATCAGGCGAAAACCCAATCCTAACCAAAGGGGAAGCTGGCTCCTGGGACGAAAATGGGGTCAAAATGCCCTTTGCCATGAAAGACGGCGAAACTTACAAAATCTGGTTTGTCGGCGTTGACGCACTGGGAACAGAAAGGATTGGCTACGCCTACTCAGTCCCCATAAACACCTGCCCGGACACTCCTGAGCAGGAGATGCTGGAAGCGATAAACACGCTTCCTTACGACTACTATGAAACTTACTCCAGCCATAACAATGACGCGGTTTCGCCTGACGCGCCAAAGCTTTGCTACACGGACCTGAGCGAGAATAATGTCTGGTTTGTAAGGGTAAGGAGAAGTTCAAGCGCGTTTTACCCCTTCAAGCTGTCGCTCCTCGGCCCTGAAGCAGGCTATGACTTTAACAGCTGGTATGAAAAAAGCGCTGTCATCACCACATTAATCCCAGGCGAAGGAATCGCAATCCAGCAGAAATACCCTGAAGGCACAATCAACCTGGAAGAGGCCATAGGAAACCTGCCTCTTGTAAAAAGCTCCAGCATGCTTAGCCAAAACCTCCACGCCTTCCTAAGCGCCCTTGAGATTTCTTTTGAAAGTCCAGGAATCTACACGAGAGGGCAAATTTCGATAAACGAGGACGGAAACCCAGAAATGGAGGGCTTCCTGGAAGCAAAAGGGATCACCCCTGGGCCTTCAGTCGACCTGGACTGCGGCGGCGGATACAAAAAATACTATGACCTTTCCGACGGAGTTCTCAAAGACACTTTTTTCGAAAGCACCGGCTGCTCTGGAAACCTTGGCCTGGACAAAACCGCCATTTCGTATACAAGAGAGGCAAAAATTGACCTTGGAGCAATCTCCTTTACTGGAGAGCTGTTTGCCAGCACCGAAATCGAGCCAAACGTTGACCTGGGCGGAAACTTCCACCTGTCAAGGCCTCAGGCGCTTGTCGGGGGCGCAATGGCCAGCGGGGAAATCAATTCCACTGCCCAGCTGGAAGGCACTGCCTGCACTGCAAATGGCTGCTATGAAAATATAAATCTCTCCCTTGAGCCGATTTATATCGATGACTTTAGGATACTTGGGGAAGCCGCATATTCCCCTGAAAAGTTTGAAGAAGGCGATTACATTGCTTCCCCTTACAATCGGCTTTCTGACGGAATGGAAGTCGAGTACCACAACCTCGGCGAAAGGTCGGTTGTTTTCCGCTTCGAAGGGTCAGAGGCCACAGTCAGCTCAAGAATGTGCATCAACCTCGATGAATTCGGCCTTCCCTGCGGAGGGATTTTTGACTGCCGCCAGTGCATAACACAGGGCGAAATATTGGCCCTTCCGGCATGGGAAACTTATGTCGGCCAGACCGTGATAAAGTTGCGCTCACCCGTCCAGGTAAACGCATACGGAATTTCCGGAGAGATAATCGGCTCTGCCCTGGAAGAAGGGGAAATCAACTTTCCCACGACAAATAACAAGTTTTTCTTAATTGTCGAAGGAACCGAAAGCGGCAATTATGGGCTTGAGGTAACAAGGCCAGTCCAGATTACCGCCCCCAACGGAAGCATTATACTGGCCGAAATCACCTACCTGGCTGATGAGGTTTCGACTCTTGAGGGAAGAAAAGACTATTACGGTTTTGACTTTTACGCAATCGAGTGGGAAATAAACCAGAAAATTTCGAAAGGCGCAGATATCGAAACTGCAATCCGGGAAACGCTTGAGAATTTGGTTGTGACCAACCAGGGAATCACAAAAGAGCCAGCAATAATCGGGCTTGAAAGCACATATGGGCATTACGGCGAAACAATCGAAATAAACGCAACGCTTTATTCCGCAGAAGGCGCCCTTTCGGGGAAAGAGATAATCTTCTATCTTGACGGGCAGGAAATCGGGCGGGGAGTAGCAGACGATGACGGGATTGCCTCCATAGACTACCTGGTAAGCGCTGAAGCTGGAAGGCACCTTCTTGGGGCCGTATTTGAAGAAACAGTTGAATTGCTTGGGGACTCCGGCTACGCAACGCTGGAAGTCCTGAATATCCCTCTCAAGGCAACCCTGATTGTTCCAGCCCTTGTCAGCGGCAACATTGAAGTGGCAGGAAACATAGAAGGTTCACAGATTACCGAAACCCTGCTCCTTATAGACGGGCTTGAAGTTTCCCAAAGTTTACCTTATGATTGGGACTCTACTGGCTGCAGCGACGGGCTACACCGGCTTGACCTTTCTGTAGAAGGAGTTGATGGAGACGTGGCAACAGACACGAAATTCGCGCTTGTGGACAATACTCCTCCTGAGATAGAGGTAATTTCCCCAACCGAAGGAACCGTTTACGACGAGGAAGTTTATCTCAATTATTCAGTTCACGACAATTTCGACCCAAGCCCGACCATCAGATCCAACTACCCGAATAACACCCTTTTCGATACGGAAGGCCAGTATGAAGTCCTTATTTCCACCACAGACAATGCAGGAAACGCAGCCCAAAAATCGGTTTCCTTTGAAATCGATTATGAGTGCATCAGGGATGATGAGTGCGGCCCGGCAAGCTTCTGCAACACGAGCCATAAATGCCAGAGGGGCTTTTTGGTGGATGACGTGTTCACAGCGCACTCCCCAAGCCAGAAGGGCTCAACAATCGTGCTTTTCATGAAAATCCGCTCCCTTTCGGACATAGAGCTTATGGATTCCTCGGTCAGGGTGCATGATGAAAACGGCTTCTCAGAGATTTTTGATTCAAGAGTCTGCCTCCCGGAGCAGGCCCAAAACCGCTTCACGTGCATGTACAACTTCAAGGTCCCGGGAACAGGCATTTTCCACGTTGATGCCCTTGTAAATGGAGAGGTTATCGGGGAAAATGTGGAGGAAATCGCCGTAATCCAGCACGGCAAGTAGATAAACGGAAAGGATATTAAAAATAAAAAATACCACTATTTGTGAGTAAAATGGGACGCAAACCTAATTATCCCCGGAGATTTTTCGAAGACCTCGAAACGATAGAGAGAATGGTTTCTTTTGCCTATTCTCCCAAAGGTTTCTTCCTTGATAAGAAAAGAGTGGGGGAAATTGCCGAAGGGATACTTGAAAGGAAAAATGGCCGGAATATAGACCGGCTCCTTCATAAATACACCAATCCTGAACTTTATCTGGAGCAAAAAAAGCCCCCCTATGAAAAGATAAACAGAATATTGTCTTTTGCCTATTCTCCCCAAGGTTCGGGCCTAGAAAAGAACCTGGTTTGGGAAATTGCCGGGGGGCTTCTGGATGGAAAGAGCCATAGCTTGATTGCTTCTGAGCTTGGCGTCAACCCCGATACTGTTTACAGATATACTCACCCCGATGCTTACCTAAAGGAAAAAGAACGGCGCAGGAACCGCCAAGTAGAGAAATACCGAAGCGACCCGGAACACAGGGAGAAAAGGAGCATTGCAAATAAAAAATACCAGAGAAAGAAAAAAGAGTTGCCTTAAAAAAACCCGAAATTTACTCTTTATTCTCGGCTTTTTCGCTTTTTTGAGTCCCTGTAGTGCATAATGTGGGCGATTGTGCAGGTCGGGATTATGTCGGTTCCAGGCAGTATTTCCTCTCCAAAACCAAGGGCTGCAAGAGATGAAGACCCGTAAGTCCTCTTAATCCAGTACGCCTGAAGAGGGGCAAATGCAAGGTCTGAGGTTTCCCCGATTCCGGGAAAAAGATAGCTTGCCATGCCAAGCGCGTCAATTCCCATGCTTATTGCAAGGTTTTTCAGGTCGTACTTTTCTGCATAGCTTTCCTCCTGATTTTGGGAATACCCCTCAGCCCCTCCGTACGTTTCGGCGTCCATAGTTTCACCTGTTTGAAGGATCGAGGTTATGTTTAGAGCCATTGCCAGAGTTATTCCAGCCCATCGCCACTGGCTCCAGGGTACCATATATCTCGCCGAGCGTTTTAAAATTCTTTTGGCAGGCTAGAGGATCGTAATTCAAGTGGTTCATCCTGAGCTCATTAACCAACCCCCTGAGATTTGGAGGCAATTGGTAGTCCAAAAGGGTGGTTACCACCCTACCAAAATCACCGCTATAAGATATTTCATGAGGGTCAAGAAACTTCTTCGCGCCCAGCATTGAATGCACTGGTTTTCCATGCCGGGCCTTACATTCTCCACAAGCCCCAAGTAAGGTATTCACACCATTAAATAACAGAGTTCTCTGATCCTTATCCATAAGGTTGAATTCCTCCCGACAAGCATCGTAGTCAATCATCTTACCACCTAAATATAATAGTACTGTACATATAAATACTTTTGTTACCAGTTAAGAGTAACAATATTACTGGATCAGCCACTAGCTCAGTACAAAGTTGTCCCTTCAGGAACGTTTGCCCTTACCATCACCCCCGGCCCAATTGTGCAATTGTCTCCTATGATGATACCGGGCATGATCACAACACCGCCCCCAAATCGCGCGTTTTCGCCAATAATGCTGCCAAACGAGCGGCGGCCAGTCCCTACAGAGGTTCCATCCAAATCCAAGTAAATCTCCCCCCTGTCAATCCGGACATTCGCAGTTGCAAAGCTTCCCCCGATTTTAGAGTGGGCTCCAACCAAAGTATCCCCAATATAGCCAGAATGCATGCTTACGTCATCCTTAAGAACTGATCTTGCAATTTCAGCGTAAGCTCCAACCATACAGCCCGCGCCAAGGATCGAATCCCGGACCAGCGAAAAGTTACCTACCATAGAATCATCCCCAATATAAGAATTTTCTATTACCGAATTTTCCCTTACCCTTACATTTTCGCCGATATAAGAATTCTCAATAACCACATTTGCGCCTATTTTCGCGGTATCGGACACATAATTCCTCTTCTGAGCCAAAAACTCTTCTCTGGCCTTGAGTTGATACCAGGGATAATCAATCAAAACCGTGCCTTCAGAGCCCGAAAAGCCGGTCTCTCCAGAAAAATATGCCTGCGTGGCCACTCCATCCCCTTCGGAAAAATCTGACACCATATCAGTATATAACTCCCCTCTATAAATAGTTATCACTTTGATAAGATAGCAATATCTCCAGGTGTATTTAAGCTTACAAAATGAATATAAAAGTCAGGCATTCTTTTACTAAACTTGGATATGGCTAAATTCATTTCGGTCCGGGGCGCAAGGGAACACAACTTGAAAGACATAAGTATTGACCTTCCAAGGGACAAGCTTATCGTCATAACCGGGCTTTCCGGCTCCGGGAAGTCAACTTTGGCCTTTGACACAATCTACGCGGAGGGGCAGAGAAGGTATGTCGAGTCCCTGTCGGCTTACGCAAGGCAGTTTTTGGGGCTGATGAACAAGCCGGATGTTGACTCGATTGACGGCCTGTCCCCGGCAATCTCAATAGAGCAGAAAACCACAAGCAAGAACCCGAGAAGCACTGTCGGAACAGTAACCGAGATTTACGATTATCTCCGGCTTCTTTTTGCAAGGGTGGGCGTTCCCTACTGCCCGGTTCATAACATAAGGATAGAGTCCCAGTCCCCGCAGAAAATATCCCAGAGAATCGCCGGGGAGCACAAGGGAACGGTAACTCTCCTATCCCCAATCATAAGGCAGAAAAAGGGCACTTACGAGCAGCTTATCGCCGAGCTTAACCGGGAAGGATACTCCCGGGTCAGGGTTGACCGGAAAATCTACCGGACTGACGAAAAAATAAAGTTGGAGCGGTACGTAAAGCACGATATCGAAATTGTCCTTGACAGAATAGAAACGAGCGAAACTGCCCGGCTGGCAGAAGCAGTCCAGAATGGGCTCAAAAAGTCTGACGGCGGGCTTATAATTGTCCTCGATGAAAAGGGAAAGGAAACGCTTTATTCATCTCAAAGGTCCTGCCCAGTATGCGGGCTTGCCTTCGAGGAATTGCAGCCAAGAATGTTTTCCTTTAACTCGCCCTTTGGCGCCTGCGAGGAATGCCACGGCCTTGGCATAAAGATGGAATTCGACCCAGACCTTATAATCCCCGACAAGTCCCTTTCGATTGCCGACGGGGCGATTGCCCTTTACCGGAATGTGGTCGACGGGTGGAGAATCCAGCACCTTGGAGCAGTTGCAAAGCACCTCGGCTTTGACATCTTTACGCCAATAGAGAAGCTCAAAAAAGGGCAACTCGACGCCCTTATGTACGGAAGCAACGACAAAATCAGGTTTAACATGAAAATGAACGGCGGCGAAGATTACTGGTCTCACAGCGGAAGCTGGGAAGGGCTTATCCCGCAATCAGACAGATTGTACCACCAGACCGAATCAGAATACAGGAGAAGCGAGCTTGAAAAGTTCATGCGCGTCTCCCCCTGCCCTGTCTGCAAGGGCCGCCGGCTCAAGGAAAAAGTCCTGGCCGTAAAGGTGGGAGGGCTTTCGATAATTGACGCAACCGACCTATCCATAAAGGACGCCATAAGCTTTTTTGAAGGGCTAAAGCTTACCGAAAAGGAGCAGGAAATAGCAAAGCAGGTCCTAAAGGAAATAAGGGAGCGCCTCAGGTTCCTAAGTGACGTTGGGCTTGGCTACCTCACGCTTTCGAGAAGCGCGGGGACGATATCGGGTGGAGAAGCGCAGAGAATCCGGCTTGCAACCCAGATTGGGGCAAACCTGATGGGAGTCCTCTATATCCTTGACGAGCCGTCAATCGGGCTTCACCAGAGAGACAACAGAAAGCTCATAGAAACGCTCTGCCGTCTGAGGGATATCGGAAACACGGTAATAGTCGTCGAGCATGACGAGGAAACCATGAAAAAAGCGGACTACCTGGTCGACATGGGGCCTGGAGCAGGAAGGCATGGCGGGGAGATAGTTGCCAAAGGAGCCCCTGAAGAGGTGGAGGCAAACCCAAACTCGCTTACCGGGCAGTACCTCTCAGGAAAGCTTAAAATAGAGGTTCCTGCCAGCAGAAGAAAGCCAAAGGGCTTCATAAAGCTTCTTGGCTGCAGCGAAAACAACCTGAAAGATGTTAACGTAAAAATCCCACTTGGCGTACTTACCGGAGTAACTGGGGTATCAGGAAGCGGCAAATCCACCCTCATAAACGAGACGCTCTACAAGGCGATGATGAAGCAGGTTTACGGCTCAAAGGAGCTTCCAGGCAAGCACAAAAAACTTGAAGCTGATACGGAAATTGACAAGGTGATCGTAATCGACCAGTCGCCAATTGGAAGGACTCCAAGAAGCAACCCTGCAACCTACACGAAAGTCTTCGATGAGATAAGGAAGATTTTTGCGGGAACGCCTGAAGCAAAGCTGATGGGCTTCGACCCAGGAAGGTTTTCCTTCAACATCCGTGGCGGCAGGTGCGAGGCCTGCTCCGGGGACGGGCTCATAAAAATCGAGATGAACTTCCTGCCGGACGTTTATGTCGAGTGCGAGGAGTGCAAGGGAAAAAGGTACAATGCAGAAACCCTTGGGATAAAGTACAAGGGAAAAAACATTGCTGACGTCCTGGACATGACTATTGAGGAGGCAAGAGAGCACTTCCAGAACATTCCTTCGATAAAAAACAAGCTGGACCTCCTCGTAAAGGTTGGGCTTGATTACATTAAGCTGGGCCAGAGCTCCACAACTCTTTCTGGAGGGGAAAGCCAGAGAATAAAGCTCACAAGGGAATTGTCAAAAAGGGGAACCGGAAGGACTCTTTACATTCTTGACGAGCCGACAACGGGGCTTCACTTCCACGATGTAAAAAAGCTCATTGATGTGCTCCAGGAGCTTGTAAAGAAAGGAAACTCGGTTGTCGTAATCGAGCATAATCTCGACGTCGTAAAGTCCGCTGACTGGATTATTGACCTCGGCCCCGAAGGGGGAGATGCAGGCGGAGAGATAATCGCAGAGGGGACGCCTGAGGAGGTGGCAAATGTTTCCAGGAGCCATACTGGGAAATACCTAAAGGAAGTTTTGGAAAAATAATCCGCTTATCGGCACACTTACTTAAGCCGCTCCTTTGCCCTTCGAGCCCTGCCGCAAAGCTCGTCCTTCCACTTTTTGAAGATAATCTGCTTTTTTGCAAGGAAGTCTGCTTCATCAGGGGCAATCTGAAGCTTGCCTCTTATCACTGCAACGCTGGTTTCAGATGGCATGGACTGGCCGAGCATGAGAAAGTGGTTCATCACAAGCGGCCAGGTGGAAACATTCTGCCTTATCGAATTCTCGTTCCACTCGAAGTCCGCCAGGTCAAGAAAAGCGTTCCTTATGTAAACGTCTTCCTTGGAAGTAATCTTCTCGATTACAAACCCCAGAAACTCCTTTCTTTCAGTGTCTGGCACGTACATCCCTGCAAGCTTTTCAAGTTTGTCTGTCTCCTCGGGGGGCTTTCGAGTCAAGCTTATATTGACCGAGCCGGTCTCCGAAGTCACAAGGGTCCCCTTGTTCATTATGTTGTCAACAGTTGTCGTGATGTTTTTCTTGTCAATGTCAGAAATGCGGACTTTCTTTTTTACGAAAAGAGAGCCAAGCTTCACGCATAAGTCCTTAAAACCCATAAGAGTATTAGAAGTATTTCTATACACAGAGAAAGTTCCTGTGCATAATAGCAGGAATTGACTATCTATTGATTAATCCCTGCACCCGCAATCCTACTATATACCTTAAATCCGAAGTTATTATAGATGTCCATCCTCAGGAATATCTCGAGTTTTGTTAAAGATGCGCGTGTCGAGGAGTCGCTATCAGCCATCCTGAAGCAAAAGCTTAAGGCAGAAAAGGGGCTAAGGGCCATTCCAAAGAATTATTTCTATGTAACCCACGCTGCAAACCCGGCAAAGTTCTACTGGGAGCAAAAGCACAGCCAGGTCGAAAAGACCGACAAGGTGAACCGAAAGCTCCTGCTTGGAAAGCGGCTCGAAAGAATTGCAAACTCCTGGTTTCGCTCCCTTCCTGATTTTTCCGTAGAAGAAGGCGTTCTTGACGGAGTTTGGGTGGATATTCCAGGAGTCAGGGGCAGCGTGGACTACCGCATTGGCGAGTCCATAGTCGAATTCAAGACAAAAGACGCGCTCCCCGAAGGCGCTGAAACGATACTTGAAAAGTACCCCCAGGACCTGGAGCAGCTCTGCTTCTATTCCATTCTCCACCCCGACAACCCAAAAGAAAATTACCTCGTATTCATGAACAACACGAAGCCCTACCAACTAAGGGCATTCAAAATAACTATCCTTGACCACGGGCGCATCAAGACGCTCCTAAAAGGGCGGCTGGGTTTGCTGAAAAAAGCAATTGCCGAAGACAATTCCTCGATGCTTGGCCGGTGCAGGTATTACGAAAGCGGCTGCGAATACTGCGACGAGGGAATATGCGAGTGCTCAAAGCGCGAGCCACTTTCCACAGACAGCCTGAGAAAAGCAGTTGAAATTTCCTTTGATGAGAAGTTTACAAGCGAACTTGAAAAGGCCAAAAACGCCCAAAAAGACGGAAGCACGTTTTCGATAAGGGACGTAATTGCGCCAAGAAAGGCCTACCTTGCCCATAAAGACCTTGAAGACTCCTCAAACTGGACATCTGACCCAAGAAAAGAAGAATACCTGGCATCCCTGGGAAATGTGATACGAAAGCTCTCCCTAAACCCGACAAACGAGGAAATCAGGGAAGTGGCTGGGCAGATGAAGGAAAAGCGGCTTAGAATCCCTCAGAAGTGGATGAAGCTCAAAAGTTCGGGGAAGGAAAACGGGGAAATCGTGCCCTACCTCGTAAAGGTTAGCTCTGTCAAGGACAAAAAGCAGGCAACAAGGCCTGGAGATTACCACCTGACCGAGCTTGCCATAACCTGCGCTGCCTACGGAAAATCCCGGGGCATGATATTTGCAATCTACCCTGAAATGGGCGACTCTATCAGGGCGTATGAAGTTACGTTCAACAACATAAACGGGGTGCTGAAATACGCCCGCTCAATACTGGACAGCCTCGAAAAGGCGATTAAAACCGAAGACCTGTCCCTCCTCCACCCTTGCCCGCAGTTCATGAGCGACGGTGGAAAATGCCCTCTTCTCGAACAGTGCAGCAAGGACCTTCTGAGGGGCTGCGTGGCAACAGAAAGCGCCATCGCCGACCTACAGGCAACCTAAACAATCCGAAGCGGCCGTCCACAGTTTGCCATTTATATACCTCCTGCCAGTTAGCTTATGAAAAGCAAAAACTATCTAGGATTAGTAATTTCAATGGCTCTGATGTTCTCAGTAGTTTCCCTGGCCCTTGCCGAATGCCCAAAAAATCCACTCACAGGCGAGTGCTGGAAGACAGGAATTGACTTTGAAAACCCGGGATTACCTTCTATTGCTGGCGGTGGCTCAACTTTTCAATGGCCTGACACAACCCCTAGTTGCCCAACCTGCCTTGAAAAACCAAAGTGCGTGCAAAGAGGAAACTCCTGCTGCCTTGGCGATTCCTGCCAAAGCATAAACATCGACTGTGCATCCGGCTACCATGCAGAATATTACGGCTGCGGTGAAAGCTGCAACCCCCAGGCAAGATGCGTTCCAGACCCGGAAACCTGCGCACAGGAAGGCGAGTCTGTCCCGGTCGTTCCGGGAGCGCCCGAGTGCTGCGCCGGCCTGTCAAAAATCAGCTGCACCCAGCCGGACTCTGAAGGAAACTGCCCGGAGTTCTGTGTAGGGGCAAGCATTTGCGCCAACTGCGGAAACGGTGTCTGCGGACTTGGCGAGAACAAGTGCAACTGCCCTGAAGACTGCACAGATACACCTGCATGCGCAGAAGAGGGGGAGCACTTCTCGATGGTATTCTCTGAATACCCGGACCACTGCTGCCCGGGGCTTACCGAATGGATGAGCGGGATGGACACGAGAAAGGTCGTCGACGGCGTATGCGTTGAAACCGGACTTGCGGCAGGCTCACCAGTCGGAACATGCATAAACTGCGGGAATGGCATATGCGAAAGCATTGAAAATGTCTGCAACTGCCCGCAGGATTGCGGTGAAACAGAATGCGCGGAGAATGGGGAAATTGTCTATGGCATTGTCTCCTTTGGCCCGACCGAATGCTGCGGCCCGACCGCGGGAATAAAGCCAAATGCGTTTCTCGACCCGGTTAACGGATACTGCATGGCACCAAATGACGGGTCAAGAGGGACTTGTGTTGAGGGCTGGGACGTCTCGTGCGGAAACGGAGTATGCGGCGCAGGCGAAGACAAGTGCAATTGCCCTGCTGACTGCCCGGCAAGCGAGTGCGTGCCGCAGGGAGGCGTGACCTATTACGGTGAGGAGAACTGCTGCCCAGGGCTTACTGCAATCAGCAATGACTTCCCGGACCCCGCCACAGGTGTCTGCACAGGCGGAACCGATGACAGCAGAAGGTACTGCGAGTATTGCGGTGACGGAATCTGCGCCTCTCTATTTGACTGCGCTCCAGGCATGGACTGTGGAACAAGCTATGAAAACAAGTGCAACTGTCCGGAGGATTGCGGAGAGACTGAATGCCTGACTGAAGGGCAAACCTGGGGAGCGGCGGTAACGCCCTACAGCCCGGAGCCAATTCCTTGCTGTGGAGGACTTCAGGCACTGAGCTTAACTCTCGACCCTTCGAACAACTGCAGGCCAAAAGTCGGGTGGACTGGCTATGTCTGCACTACAAAATGCGGAAACGGGGTCTGTGATGGAAAAGAAAACAAGTGCAACTGCCCTGCAGACTGCACCTCTAAGGTAGAGTGCCCTGCGCCAAAAACCCTCAGGCCAGGGACCAGTTGTGCCCAATACAGGGTTTATGCCAAAAACCCCACTACAGGAAAGTGCTGCTTTTACGGAAACCCGTGCAGCGCTCCTTCTGGCTGGACCACCCACACATCCCTCAGCAGCTGCCAAGCCACTAGCTCAGCCCTATCACTTGACAACGTGTTTGGCATAATCAGCAGCATAAGAGCCAGCATAGTGAAACCAACCGCAACATACACGCAGCCATTTTTAATCCTGCCGTTTACGGGAACCAACTAGACTGCCAAGGGCACTTCTTTGATTTTTTTGATTTTTCCTCTGCTCTGCCAATCTCTCCAGGATAAAAGCTAAAACAAGACCAGATTCCACCTGAAGACAACAAAGGCGATAAAGGCCAGAAGCACAATAAACCCCAGCAGAGCCAGGACAAGTATCCAGGTCTTTCTTTCTTCGGGCTTTAATTTTTCCCATTTTTTCCGGTTCTTTTTCCACTCGTCCCTGTGGCCAAGGCCTACTATCGTAAAGATTATGCCCATCAGGAGAAGCGCGTAGCTTGAGGAGAATATCGCCAGAGGAAGCCCCACCGCAAGCCAGACAATGCCCATTATGAAAAAAGAGTAGTAGTCCGGCGGGGAGTTGTCCTTCCTTCTGAAAATGACTGCTGCAACTGCAAGAACCGCCAGAAGTGTCAGAATTGCCACCAAAAGCCAGGGTACTTCTGCCATAACTGTATGGCTTCGCGGGGTATATATTGCAGATTATTGGCGGAGAACTTACAAGCCAGCAGAAGGCAAATCCAGAACGGCAACAAATCAAATCAGGCCCCACTCAAAAAGATAGAAAGACGCGATGCCGATAATAGCCATAGCCAGCACAATCAGCCGTGCATAGAAAATCTCCCTCTTCTCCTCGGCAGTTAGCCGCTTTCCCTTTTTTGGAATGTAAATCCACTGGCTTCTCTTTGAGGCGCCTATTCCTATAAGAACCACTCCCAGGAGGGTCAGGAGCAGGTCAGAAGCAGCCATGCCCAGGGGAATCCACAGGAGGCCTACAAGAAAAAGAGTATGGTAGTCCGGCCTCGATTTCCTGCCCCACTTGAGAACCACCGTAGCAAAACCCATCAGAGCCACAAGTGAAATTACTGAAATGAAAAAAACCATGCCCGACCCCATAATCTAGAACGAAGGTATTGTATATATTGCTAGCAAAACAAAAGAGCTTATGAGGAGCTTCCTTGTTCAGGGAATTCTTGCGGGAATCTCGATGTTTGCGGTTATGATGGCGTTCGGCTTTATCAGTTCGGCAGCTTTTCCGGAACTCGCTCTGGAATACCAAAACGAAGCCATTTTCAGGCCTTTGTCAGACCCCGCAATGTACTACATGTACCTGCACCCCCTTCTCATGGGCTTTCTACTCGCCTTTGTCTGGAATTACGGCAGGGGCTTTATCAAAGGCAAAAGTACTCTGAAGAAAGGCGCAAAGTTTGGCCTTGCCATCTGGGCAATATTCGGCATCCCGGGAATGCTTATGACACTAAGCACATTCAATGTCTCATCAGCCCTGGTTTTGAGCTGGACTGTAAGCGTTCTTGCCCAGTATCTGGCGGGAGGGATTGTCTTGTCCCGGCTTGACAAGCAAAAAATATAGCTTAAAAAGCATACTAGTCCTATTATGCCAGCCCCAAAGGGGAAGGGAATTTTAGCCGTGGGGGGAGTTATTGTTGACCTCATCATGCATTCCCCGGACCAGTTCCGGGTCGTTAACGGAAACCTTTGCTTTCCTTTTGACTCCAAGCTTCAGGTCGAGGAGTTTACTTTTGACATCGGGGGCTCTGCCCATAATGTCGCCGCAAACGCTTCGTCCTTGGGCAGCAAGACCTACATTCTTGCCTGCATCGGAGATGAGCCGTATGGAGAAATGGCAATTCAAAACCTCAAGACCTACAATGTAGACACAAAATACGTTTCCAAGGTAAAGGACATGACCGGGATGTCCGTTGTCCTCATACACGAGGGCGAAAAGACAATTCTTACCTACAGAGGCGCAAATGATTATTTGGGTGAGGAAAAGCTAAACTCAAAAATACTAAATGGAATCGGAACAGTTGTGATTACAAGCATGATAAGCCCGGAGAATGTTCGCATCACCAAGCGGCTCGTGGACGAGGCGCAAAAAAGAAAAATAGAGATAGTCGCAAACCCAAGCATCAGCATGGTAAACCATCAGCCGGAAGCCCTGAAATACGTCATGAAAAAGAGCCAGGTGATTATAATGAACGGAAAGGAAGCACAGAAGATTACTGGCTGCAACAGCCCGCAGGCCGCCCTTGAAAAGCTAAAGTCCTACGGGGCAAAGACGATAATTGTCACGCTTGATGTAAGGGGCTGCATTGTCTATGATGAGGAAGCGGCCTTTCACGTGCCTGCCTTCAAGGTGAAAGTTGTGGACACCACCGGGGGAGGGGACAGCTTCACCGCTGGCTTTGTTCATGCAAAGGCCAGGGGATTTAACACGCTCGAAGCGGTCAGGTTTGCGGGCGCAGTTGCGGCGCTGAACATTTTGACTCCTGGGGCAAGCACCGACCTTCCTACAGAGAAAGAAGCTATCAAATATATGAAAAACGCAAAGTATAACTATGTCCGCTGAACTCAATAAAAAGAAGGCTATCTTTCTTAAGGCAAGAAAGAAGGGCGTGGCAGTCGGAGCATTCAATTTTTCTGAAGTTTCACAGCTCAAAGGCATTATCGCTGCCGGCAAAAAAACCGGCCAACCCTTCATTGTCCAGACCTCAGAAGCTGAAAGCAGGTATCTGGGGCTTGATTACTCCTATGCCCTGAAGACTGCAGCCGAAAAAGAGCTTGGCTGCCCCCTGATTATAAACCAGGACCACGGAAAGTCCTTTGAGTACATAAAGGGAGCAGTTGACGCCGGCTACGAAATGGTGCACTTTGACGGCTCGAAGCTGCCATTGGACGAGAACATCAAAATCGCAAAGAAAGTTGTTGCATACGCACACAAAAAAGGAGTCATTGTGGAAGGAGAAGTCGGCTACCTTGGGGGCTCATCCAAAATACACAAGGAAGCCCTGAAAATCCGCCCCGAGGACATGACCCACCCCGAAGAAGCAAAGGGCTTTATAGAAAAAACCGGAGTTGACCTGCTGGCAATAGCAATTGGAAATGTGCATGGCGTCTGCGCCCAGATGCCAAAGCTCGACATAAAGCGGCTCTCAGCCATACACAAGGAGCTAAGGGGTCGCGCCTTCCTGACACTTCATGGCGGATCCGGGATTCCAGCAGGGCAAATCAGAAAGGCGATAAGCGAAGGCATCACCAAAATCAATGTCAACACTGAGCTTCGGTTTGCCTGGAGAAGCGCAGTTGAAAAGAGCATGAAGATAAATGCCGGAGAAGTTGCCCCCCCGATAATCATGCCTTTGGCGGTCGAGGAGGTCAGGAAAGCCGTTGAGGCAAAAATGGCGATGTTTGGCGGGAAGAAGTAAGGGGTCTATTCTAGAGAACAGAAAAAAGCAAATTATGGTTGAGGATTTTTATTTAGGGAAGAAAAAGCAACATAGAGGGCCCTTCAATCCAGACCTGGACCCGGATAGAAACAAGCTTGACCCAAAATATAAGGGCCCGCTTCACCTGCCAGAAACACACCAGTTAGGTCCACCCGAGCTTGAAGTAGATAAACCCTTACTCCCCCATAACAAAGATATGCGCCTGCCACACAAGCGAAGATACTGAACTCTAAACGGGTTAAAAAATCAAAAATCAAAAAATTGCCGGGAAGCTACCTTTTTAGAGGCCTTCCGTCGTAACCTATGCCTGTGGGAGGGCTTTTCGGGTCTGGCCTTCCGTCATAGCCCGGCCGAAGAGGTTCCCTAAAGTCGCACACGTTCACGCCGAGTCCAATTGAGTCCTTATCATTCGATAACCCGATGTTGTAATGGCCTGGCCCAATTCTGTCCATTGAGACTATCTTGGGATTTCCTCCAAGTATGCTCCCAGCTTGTCCGATTACCTGGTTTATTGCTGGTTGACTATATATGCCGAACTCCTTATAGAATATACAATAGGGGCATATTAGATCTTCGCTAGAACTGATTATCTCTCTACCAGACGGGACAACCCCCGAACAAGGGGCTCCCGGAACTGGTCGAACGTATTGCACTGACTTCAACTGTTCCGTCCATAAAGGGGTTACTTAGTTTAAGTATATAAATATCTATCTGCGTAAACTTGGATGACCCGCACGCAGGCATTCAAGACCTGGCGAAAAGGTAACCTGCGGCACTTGGCTTAGCTCCATTGGAATCTTCTTTAGAGGGCTGGATTCACAGCCCCACACTGCACCATAAACCACTCGTTCTGGCTCATCTCTTAATATATCGGTGCCTCCTATTGGCCAGTAACCTAGAGTGTGGGGATTGCAGCCAACTGCTCTGGAAATGCTCATCAGAAGTTCGGGGGCATATCCTCCCGAATCAACCTCCAACTCATGAGGCGTACCTATAATTGTAATCGGCTTTGGGTCGGAGCCATTCTTCAGGTCGCCGCTAATTGCGTAAAACCCAAGCCCACCCCTATAATTCCAATTAGGTGTGCTGCAGGTGACACTACCCGACTTACAGTACTCTTTGGCCAAACCTGCCAGGTCCTCCCAAGTTTTTGGAGGGACAAGTGGCTCTGAAAAATAGCTCCTCCAAGCAACCTCATCAACCCTTCTTTGTGAAATCGATGCCATCTAAATATACTAAACTACTTAACAATAAAAATTGTTTCTTCAGTTTCGCTAAATCTGGACAGGTCTAAACTATCCTTAAAAATATATTCTGTAGAACAATAATCTATATATACTACCATTTACTACTATATTTAGGTGATAAATATGGTAAATGCTCGTGTGGGGGTTGGATTTTGGCCCGGTTTTTTCCGGACGTGATGAGGTGGGACTCGGAGCCAGCGCAACAAATGAGGAGTCCTATAATGGCCTGATTGGTGTAGGGCCTATCGAGCTTGGCGGCTATGTCGGGCCCGGTGTTTACCTTGACTTATACAAAGACTGGGGAGTGAATTTTGGCGCAGGAGTCCTTGCAGGCGCAAACGGCTTTCTGGCCGCCAGCGTAGGTGTTCACAAAGGAAATTTTGGAATTGGCGTGCCAATTCCAGTCTACCCAATTTATGGAGCAGAAGCAACCGCTTTCCTTACGGAAATTGGCATGCCAGAAGAAGCAAAATACCTTGCCCTGGGTGCTCTTACTCTGGGGCTTGCCTATGCCTACAGAGACCAGATAAAGGAAAAGGTTTTTGGCAGAAAACAAGAAAACACCGCTTCCGCCAGCGAAAATCAATAGGTTTCCAAATCAGGGGCTCTTGCTTTTTAGCGGACGGAAATTAAACCCCATCTAGCGTTATCTGCGGTTTCAAGCTTCCGTTATAAATGCAGCAAGTTTTGTAATACGGCCCAGTAACGAAAATAATCTCCAACCCTTTTAAAATAAGGGCACTTGTTTTCCCGGGAACTTCCATGAGCGCTCTTATGAGGTGGCAGTTTCTGATCTATCAAAATCTTGTCCAGATCCCCGAAGCTTTGATATCCTTCCAAGTGACGGGTGCCCTAAAAATCCTATTTATAATCTTAGGGTAATTATGAAAGAAGAGGACATTTGGTACTCTGTAAAAATACGGCCTGGAGTAAGGAGTCCTCCAAGAAGATACCATAGCAACTACTGGTGGGATTTAGAAAAGCCAAGAGGAAGAAAGGTTGCTCCCTGGACGCAAAAAAAGATTAACCAAGTTACGCACGAATTCAAACATGAGGCAGTAAACGCAGTGAATATCCTGAGGGAAGGTGTTTGCTTTGAGGGAGCCAATGTGTACACAGGAAGAATGATGGAACCATTACCCCCGGGTCTAAAACAACTCGATCTGCTTTGTTTGCTTGAACCAACCTATGATCCACTCAAAGGACCTAGTCTGGAAGAAGTACAACCTCTTTCAATCCAGCCCCTCATAAAGGACAGATTCTACAAGCCTCAATTAGTAACAGCCGATATTGAAAAACCCGGTAGCTCCATATACTCAAATTTCGATAAGGAGGTCGTAGAGATCCTTATACCTCGGAGAAGCAGTGACTCCATAGACAAATACCGCCTGCCTCAATGTTCGCCAAGTCTCATTGACCCGGAAAGCATTCAGACCTATAAGTACCAGATTCCGTTCAAATTATTCGATACCGAATAGCAAACGCGCAGTTCCACTCTGGCCGGTTACATCATCTCCGGCGCTTCGATTCTGAGAAGCTTCAGGCACTCCTCAAGCATCGCCTTGGTCTTTTCTACAAGCTTAATCCTGTATCCTTCTTCCGCGCTTCCGATTACCTTGCAGTTCTCGTAAAACTGGGAAAATGTGGTTGCAAGCTCAAAAGCATAATTGCAGATGAGGTTTGGCTTAAGCTCCGAAGCCGCCCTCTGGCAGACCCCGGAAAACTCCATCAGCTTTCTGAGAAGTGCTTTTTCGTATTCTCCCAGGACATACTGCCTCTCATTTGCGAAAGCCGGGGAAGGGCTTTTTTTGGCAAGAATCGAGCCGCACCGGACAGCCATGTACTGAATGTATGGCCCGGTGTTCCCCTCGAACTGAACTGCTTTAGCGGGGTTGAAATCGACTCCCCGGTTCCTGTCGACCTTCAGAAGGTCGTACTTGAGCGCGCCAATCCCGATTTTTCTCGACAGCTCGTCAAGCTTTTCCCCCTCTAGAAGGGGGTGCCTTTTCCTGACCTCTTCTCCTGCCTTCTCGATGACTTCATCAACAACCTCGTCAAGAAGGATGAATTCGCCAGACCTTGAGCTCATTTTCGAGCCCTGAAGTGTGATAAGCCCATAAGACATGTGCCTGCACTTGTCCGCAAAACCGTAGCCCAAAAGCTCAAGCAGCTTGAAAAGCTGCTGGAAGTGCAGGTTCTGCTCCGAGCCAACGACCCAGACGCACTCGTCAAGCCCAAGTGACTCAAAGCGGTGAACCGTCAGGGCAAGGTCGGAAGTTATATATAGCCCCGTCCCATCAGACCTGATAAGAACCGTGTTTGGAAGCCCTGACTTTTCGAGGTTTGCAACAAGAGTCCTTTCATCCGAAACAAATGCAAGGCCTTTTTTTTCAAGGTCTCTAGCCATCCCCTTCCCTTTTTCCCTAAAGTCGCTTTCATAGAAGTAAGTGTCAAACTTCACCCCAAGGTTTCGGTAAGTTTCCTCAAAGCCCCGGGTTGCCTTTTCGAGGACGAACTTTCTGTCGGTTTCCAGGGCGGGGTCCTTTCCCTCAAGCCGGTTCAAAAGCACTTGGATTTCCCCTTCCCATTCGGGGTGCTCCTTCAAGTCTTTATGAAGCTCCACATAGAGCCGGGCAAGCTCGTGGTCGGGCTTGCCGCCTTCCTTAAAGCCATATTTTTGCACCGCAAAAAGGACTTTGGCAAACTGCTTTCCAAGGTCATTGTAATAGTTTGCCCTTATGGCGGTTTTCCCGCACGCTGAAAGAATCTCGCATATCGAGTCCCCAAGAAGCGTCGTCCGGGAGTTTCCTATGTGCATCGCCTTGCACGGGTTAGGGTTTGAAAATTCCACAAGCACTTTTTCTCCGGAAGCCGCCCGCTTTTCCGGGGCAACGACAGATTCAAAGAGCTTAGAGTAATCCAGGAAAAAATTCACGTAACCGCCCTTGCTCTCCACTCTTTCGACAAACTCGGGCAGGTCTCCTGAACTCTTTGATGCAATCCCCTCTGCAATCTCGGCCGGGCTTTTCCCGCTTGCTTTGGACGCTGCAAAGGCAATATTGCAGGAAAGGTCTCCAAATTTGCCTGGAAACTGGAAGTTCTCCCTCAAGGATCCGGGAAAGTCAGGTTTCAGCTTCAAAACCAGGGAATCGATTATTGAGCCAATCATAATAAGCTAAGTTAGTAAAAATATGGTAAGAACTACGCAACTCTCCAGTGATAGAGAGAAGGAATTTTAACGGCAAAAAGCCATAGGCAATCAAATACCTGCCCTAGCATCATCCCTTCTCAAAAGCCGCTGCTGGGTGTGCGGCTGGGCGCCATGATTCTGGCTTGCCAACTGTTCTTCCAAAACCCTCCTGATCTTTGTCCTTATGAAGTCGGACCTGGAAGAGTAAAACCCCTGCGCAACAAGCTCATCTATCTTCTTTACGAGTTTCTCCGGTAACCTAACTTGAACTACTTCCATATAATAACTATAAGTAAAATATATAAAGCCATTACAATTGGATTTTTTGAGGAATACGTGCATATTCTAAGCCGTTTATATCTTATGAGTATCTAAAAATAATAACCTAAATATACGAAACAATTACATTACGCTTACAATCTGAAAAGAGAATATATAAAATCAAAGTGTAGTAAATTCAAGAGTCAGAAACTAAAGATTAAAGGGGCAACCCGAATCTTTTGGCAAAACTCTAAAAAAATATGCAAAACAAAAACATTTTGGAAATGGCAGCGCTAGTACTAGTGATACAGGTATCCCTAGGGTTGACTCTGGCATGCGAAGGCAGTGGATGCAACATGCTT
>JAFGCN010000009.1 GCA_016932615.1 Candidatus Aenigmatarchaeota archaeon | reverse complement strand
CTCCATTTTCGCTTCTGAAGGATTATCTTCATCTCTCCACCCACTTCTTCAGTTAGGCTATTTTTGCAAGCCCCCCTCCATCCTCTTCTGGAAATTGCTCTGGTAAGCCAACTGCTGGGCAGGTGGGGCTTCTCTTGGCGCGCTGGCGGCAGGCATCTGCTGAATTGGTGCTGGTGGCTGAGGGGGTGTGGGGACGGATTCTGGAGCCGGATTGGGCCCTTCTACCATCGCCTGCAAGCGCCCCCTTAGCGCGCCCATCTTCTGGAGCATCTCTGAGTCATTTCCATACCTTGCCTCCATTTCAGCGAGCTTTCCAATGCTGTCAAAGCCATAATGCTTTGCAAGCTCAACCTTTGCCTGGCCGTACGTTTCCCAGTCCTTTGCAAGCGCATCCTTTTCGTACAGGAACTGCTTTAGCGCTCCTGAACGCTTTCCTTCAGGGTCAGAGCTTTCGATATTTCTTATAAATTCTCCAAATCTTGAAGCAACAATCTTTGCCTCCTCGCTTAGGGGCAGGTTGTCAGCGCCAAAGCCCTTGCCCTGGCTTTGAAGCGCATTTAGCTGCGTCTCGAGAAGTATGTATGCCTGTATGTCGGGGCTACTCCTAGCTCTTGCCAGAAGCTCTTCCTGCCTTGCAATAAGCCGCTCTTCCTTAGGCAGCATCGCGCCCTTGTACCGGGACTGGTAATTCTCCCAGAGCTTTTTTTCTTCGGGAACTGAAGCTTCAGCTTCCGAAAAATTGCCCGAAACCACTTTTGGCTTTTCTGGCTCAATAATTCCGTAAAAGTGCATATCTTTGGCTATTGCAACAAGGTCAGGCCCACCCGGAACCGAGTAGCCCCTAAGCTGCTTTTCGAGGTCCGAGAGAGTCCTGTCAAGAGTGGAATCCTGTATTCCAGCATTAAGGTAAGTTTCCTTGAGAGTGTAGAGCCCTGCGAGCTCAAATGTCCTTGCCCTCACTGTAGGCGCCTTTTCAAGAATGTCTGCCGAATAAAGCCGGTGCCTTCCCGAAGAGCTTGAGCCAGATTCTGGAGAAACCATAATTAAATCGCTTAGAAAATATAGGATATACTATAATTGCCTGGAGGGCTGAGCAATAAAATACCGGTAGAATGAATTATGGGACTTACTCCAATTGATTTCCATTACCTGGCGCTCGAGCTTAAGGTTTTGGAGGGCTCAAGCATCAAGGACATAAAAAGAAGTGAGAACATCTGCATAGAGTTTAAGTCCAAAGGCAAAGCGCAGGAAAATCTGGTGGTAGGAAAATCATTTTGCTACCTTACGCAACATGCCTGCCTGGGAGAGCCGGATGGCTTCTGCAATTTCCTGATGCAAAAAATAAAAAACCTCACTCTCCTTGGAGTCCGGCAGGACCGATTCAACAAAATCCTAATTCTCTCGCTTCCCGGCTACGAGCTTGTTCTGGAATTCATTGGAAAAGGAAACATAATTCTCTGCGACAAGGTCTTCACGATAATAACTGCGCTAAATACAAGGGAGTTTCGTGACCGTAAGGTTCTGCCAAAAGAAAAATACATTTTTCCGCCGTCCCCGAACCTCGAGGATTTTGAAGGAATTTTCGACGAGAAAACGCTCGCCTCAGGCCTTCATATCGGAAAAGATTACGCAAGGGAACTCTCTGAAACCAAAACCTGCATCAGGGCCCTGCTTGAAAGAAAGCTCTCGCCCAGGATATACCTTGGAAAAGAGCCCTTGGTGTCGCCAATAGAGCTCCGGGCGGATGGCGAAAACTGCTCAAAATATCCCACGCTGTCAAGAGCAATCGAAGAAGCTTACCGCGAGAAGAACCTTACAAAAGAGGAAGTCATAAAATCCGGCAGGGATAAATCCCTGAAAAAACACGAAAGAGAAACTGAAGAATACGCAAAAAGCGCGAAAGCCATATTCGAAAACATCTCTGAAATTGAAAAAGCCCTGTCTGTGTGGAAGAGTGAAAAAAAGATAACTGTGCCGCTTGTCAGGGTAAACGAAAAATCCGGAGAAGCGGAATTCCAGACAGAAGGTGTCTCATTTCGGATAAATGTCTCAAAGGGCGCGAAAAAAACAATGGACGAATATTTCCAGAAGTCAAAAAAAGCCAGAGAAAAGATATCAAAGACGCGCGACTGGATGGAAAAAACCCAAAGTGCAAAAGCCCCCGCACGATTTAAGCAGGCAAAAAAGCAGGAATGGTTCGACCAGTTCAAGAACTTCACGACTTCTGACGGCTTTCTCGTAATCATCGGAAAGGATGCAACAACCAACGAGCTTTTGATAAAAAAATACTGCAAGAAGTCAGACATTGTCCTTCACGCACATATTCCCGGCTCGCCATTCGGGGTAATCCGAAGTGAAGGCAGAACTGTGAGCAAAGAGGCAATCGCTGAAGCGGCACAGTTTACTGCAAGCAATTCCCGGTTCTGGATTTCGCGGCTCGGCGTCGCAGACATATACTGGGTTACGCCTGACCAAGTCTCAAAAACTCCCCGGCCAGGAGAGTACCTCACAAAGGGCTCGTTCATGATTTACGGAAAGAGAAACTTCCTGAGAGTTGACCTGGGTATTGCGCTTGGCTTAGATGAAAACCTCAATGTGCTGAGGGGGGTCAAAAAATCTGTTGAAAGAAATGCAAAATATTTCGTGGAGATTGTACCCGGATCCCTTGAAGGAAAAGAGCTTGGAGAAGCGATAAAAGAAGAATTGATCAATCAGGCAGCAAAAGGCGACAAGGAAGCAATAAAGACCATAAATCCAGAAGAATTCCTAAAGATTGTTCCCTATGGAAAGGGCCAACTGGCCAAAAAAACAAATTAAAAATACAGACAAAATAAGAATTCACGCAAGGCGGAGATTATTCTTTATATTGAGCTCATATATTTTCTTTTTGACTTCCTGGGCAAGCAGGCTAAAAAATCTTATCTGCTCTCCGATGAACTCAAGCGTCTCTTTTGTGGAAGGGTCCTTGGCTGTGCGGTTCCTGTCTATTTTTTCCCTAAGGTACTCGAAGTAGCTGACCCAGGACAGTGCTACGCTTCTCAGGCCCACAAGCCGCTGGACATCTTTTGTTTCTTCTGCAAGGTCTATTGCCTTGAGCAAAACCGTGACCTTGTGGTCGTACTCCATTCCAACCTGCCTTAGAAATTCCGCCCCATTAAAGTTCTGCCGTTTCATAGTGCGCTCTCTGCTCCTGCCTTGGCAAGGCTAAGTTCATATGCCTTCATCAAGCCTTCACGGTCTTCAGGGAACATGCTGTCCATAATCAAATCCGCTCTTTCAGGGTGAAGCACCATATAGTTTCCAAGCCCCGTTATGGAATGCCCTCCTACATAGGTGTCCTGAATGTGTGCAGTCAGCATCTCATCAGACATTCCATCCAAGACCTTTTCCGAACCGGAAAGCCCCTGGTATAAGCCAGTGTCTAGTTTCCCCGCACCAGGCACATTACCTGAAGAAACGGAAAGCGCCCTTAATACCCTTTCATGCTCCTCTGGCGACAAAGGTGCGTCTGCAACTCCAGAAACTGACTGGGCTGCCGCTTCTTCCGGGCCGCCAGGAATCGCCGATTTTATTCCAAGGTATGCCTGGTCCATCTTGTCGTGAACTGTCCTCATTCCTTCGGCCACCGTTTCTCCTCCCGGAAGACCTTCAATTGCACCTGTAGGGTCCCAGCCCGTAAGGTTATGGATAGCATAAGCAAGCACAAGGCCCGCTCCAGCCGCCCCGATTCCAAGAGCAATCTTCTTTTTTGTTCCTAGCCGGCTTGCATAAGCCGCTGCGCCGCTAAATCCCTTTCCCGCATTGCTGTAGGTGTTCTTCAAAATTGAGCTCGATTCATTGCCATAAGCAATCTGATCTGCCATAATATATCTATATATAGTAATTAGCAAGACTAACTCTTCGGTTACCAGCTATAGCCACTAAATGAAATATCCAACCGATGCAAGCATCGGGGCATAACGATTAAATCAGCTTGCCTATATACTTCATAAGCTGAGGCCTCTTTATGACAATTTTTGCAAGAAAGCCAAGCCCCTTTCCCATAGATATTTCCAGCAGGTGTTCTGGTGTGAGATTATCTGCCAAAAAGTCCAGATCACAATCAGACATTACTTCAAGAAGCTCCCTTATCTTTTCCATATTTTTCAGGTCATTTCCCCGCTCAGCCCACCATCGGGCGTTATAGGACTCAAGAGATTCTTCAGAGGTGTCATTTTTCTTCAGGGCTTCGATTATTACTTCCCCCGCAATCCTTCCTGCATATTGGGCCTCAACTATCCCTCCCCCATGAATAGGGCTTACCTGATGGGCGGCGTCGCCAACAACAAGAAAATTGTCAAGGTTCATCTTCTTCAGTAGGCCCCCAACTGGAATTCCGCCAGCATTTACCTCAAGGATGGACCCGTTTTTCAGGCCCTCATTTTGCTCGATAAACCGCTTCAGGTAATCAATTGCAGGAACATCGCTTCTGCCAATTATGCCAATACCAACATTTGCAACATCTTTGCCTTTAGGGAAAATCCACACATACCCTCTCGGGGCAACTTTTGTGCCAAAAAACAGGTGAAGCTTATTTGGGTCGCTAATCTTTATACCCGCCATCTCAAATTGGACTCCGGAATCAGTCAAAAGAGGGCTGCAGGTAGTGTCAAGTCCAGCCATTCTCGAAACCCTGCTTTCAATCCCATCGGCTGCAACTAGTACCTTGCACCTCTCCTCAAAAGGCTCTCCCATAAATGTGCCTTTTACTCCACACACCTTTCCATTTTCCTTAATTACTTCGGTTATGTCTGTTTTTGCCTGGATTTTCGCCCCCGCTCTTGCTGCCTCCTCGCAAAGCCACTTGTCAAAAACTTTTCTTTCAAGGATGTATCCTCCAATCTCATCAAAAGCCATCTCAATTGAATTTCCATTTGGGGCGTAAGCAACCGAGCCATTTATGCCCTGGCGAATGCAGTTTTGGGGAACTTCCAAACCAAGGTTTTTTAAGTCAATAAGTGCAACCCCTTCAGCACACCTCTTGGGCGCGCCTATCTCCTGGCGCTTCTCGTAAAGGGCCACGCTAAAGCCATTCTTTGCAATTTCCTTTGCAACAGTTGCCCCTCCAGGGCCGCCTCCAACGACGATTACATCTGCCATCCTCTATAAAGGTATTCCTTAAAAAAAGAATAATACTTCCTCATTCCAATTTAAGCGCTCTAACGGGGCAAAATGAAGCGCAGATGCCGCAATTCACGCATTTCTGTACATCCACCAGAAGACCGCTCTCCTTAAGGCCCAAAGCCGCCTTTGGGCAGACGCCAACACACCCGCCGCATCGAAGGCATTTCTCCTTATTCCAAACAACCATTATTAAAGTACCCTATAAACAAATTTATGGATGAAAATATAGACCCGCGGTACCTCGAACAGATGAAACTCCAGCAGCAAAAAGAGCAGCTTGAAGAACTCAAAAGGCGCCTTCTTATGGAATGCCTGACTAAAGAGGCAAGGGAACGGCTGGCCAATGTCAGGATTGGAAATCCCGTCCTGGCAGAGCAGGTGGAAATGTACCTGCTTCAGGCATACCAGCAGGGCCAGATAACCAGCCCCATCCCCGATGAAAAGCTAAAGGAGCTTCTTAAGGCGCTGACCGTGAAGAGGGAGACAAAAATTACGAGAAGATGAAAATCAGGAAGGCAGAATCCAGAGATATCGAAACCTTGTCTGTAATTGAGAATAAGCTAAGCAGAACGCACGAAACCCTGGACAGTGCTTACACCCTTGCAGAAAATGACGTTGTCGAAAAGGAGACCAAACATTACCTTGAAATGCTGCTTGCAGACAAAAACTGCTTAGTGCTTGTTGCAGAAGAAGAAAGCACTGTTGTAGGTTATCTTACTGCATGCCTGGAGTGCCGTCCTAAAATCTTCCAGGAAAATCTTGCCGGAAAAATCTTCAGCATATACGTTGAGAGAAAAAGCAGAGGACAAGGTCTTGCAAAAAAGCTTCTTGATGTGGCCTGCCAGTGGATGAAAGAAAATAAAGCCCCCAATGCTGAAATAAGCGTATCTGCCCACAATAAGGAAGGCCTTGCATTCTGGGACAGCCAGGGATTTAAAACCACAAGCATGAGAAAGAGAAAGCCGCTATGATTAAGCGCAATATGGCCCCCTATTATATGGAAAGCAGATAAAACAATATAGTTATTCAAAATATATTTATTTGTGGCAGAAGCAAATTTGCCTGTTCCTGTAGAGCCGGAAAAGCAGCCCGAAGAAGGCAGTTGCTGCGACAACCACCTGCACGAGATTGCAATCTGGCTTGACAGCTACGAAGACATATTTTCCGATTTCGACCCCCGGCCAAACTCAAAGAGGGGGCTATCTGAAGATTTCATCTCCGAACTCAAAAAGGCCTGCCTTGCAAAGTCCCCCGACCCTCTTGAAGTAAAAGTCTATGTGCCAGAAAGCGAAAGAAACGAAACGGAGGAAGGTATTATCAAAAAGCGGCTATGCGAATATTTCTGCAGAAGAAACAAACGAATGACCCAAGAATACAATTCCATAATCAAAAAGAGCGCCCTGATGATAGTGGCGGGAGTGGTAATGATGCTTGCCGCAACTTACATAATACTTACCCACGACGAGAGGAATTTCATCACAAACTTTCTCATAATTCTCCTTGAGCCCGGCGGCTGGTTTTTCTTCTGGGAAGGCCTCGAGCAGGCGATATTCGAGCCAAAGAAAATAAGAAGCGACAGGGATTTCTACAAAAAAATGTCCGGGTGCAACGTAGTGTTTCTTAACGACCCCAATGGAAAAACGGAAACTGAAGGAAAGAGCCCAGAGACTAACAAATAAAACAAACAAAAGATGAAAAATCAAAAATTTACCTTAGGGATTGCCGAAGGGTTTTTACCCTCATCTCGCCAAGCTTTCGTTCAAGCTCCTTGACCAATATCTGGAAGAACTTGATCTGGTCGTCTATGAATGCGACTGAGGCCTTTGTGCTTTGGTCCTTTGGGCTGCAGGTTTTCTGTATTACCTGCCTTAGCGCTATGAAGTACTCTATCCAGTTCTTGGCTATCTGCCTTGCGACCATCAGCGTCTTTGTGTTTCCTATTCTTTCAGCTGTGTCAATCGACCTCAAGAGGACTGTGACCTCACGGTCATATTTCCTCTCGGCCTGCTGAAGTATTTTGCTGAAGTCAGTTCTTGCCTTTGCGCCTTTGGTTGCGATTGGCTTCACTACGGTTTTCTTTATGGTCTTCTTTACAGTCTTAGCCGGCTTTGCCACTCTTTTCACTGCTTTTTTAGCTACCTTTACCGAAGATTTCTTTTTTGCTGTCATATTACACCTTTCTTCTTTGCGTAAGCGCCTCCTCCAACGAGTCCTGCTCCTGCAACTGCTGCACCGGTCTGCCCTCCAGGGAATCCTGCCAGGGCATCGCTAAGCTGCTGCTTTATTCCAGGGCTTGCGTCAGTCTGACTTATTGCCTGTTCCACCGAAGCAGGTGAAGGGGATGTGCCAAATGGAGCATTTGTGAATGAACCTTCATTAAAGACCAGCACTTTCTCAGGAGTCATATCGGATACATCAACAGAAGGATGAGGTGATGTATTTGAGAAGAATTTCTCCTGAACTGCAGTTGTCTGAACATCTGAATCACCATAAGACACCTTATCCTTCACAGCATCAACTGTAGAAGACATCTTGTCTTGGGACCTGCCCAGAAGGTCACGAATGCCGTCAGAAACCCGATCCTGAACCGTGCCATTTATATTCCCTGCTTCAACATGTTTATCGTATACGCTCTGAACAGCATCTTGGGTGTTCGAAACGCCCTTCAGCCGCTCTATATGATCCATTGCCTCCTCACGAGAGTATCCTTGGTCCACCCAGTAGTCGACGAGTGCCTGCTCCTTGGACACATTTGCAGTAACTGCAGTTATGTATCCCTTGAGAGCATCGTCAAGACGGGCAAGGGCATCGTAAACCCTGTGGGCTGAGTTATCAAGCACTCCACCTTCCCCGCCGCCAATCGCCTCGGGAATCTTGTGTATCGTTGCATTGTCAAGGTTTCTTATTGCCTCGTCTGCCGCGCTTGCGTCCAAGTGGCCAAGCGCTATTGCAGTGTAAGTTGCTGCAAGGCCTGCTGCTCCAACCAAAGCTGCCGTTGTTTTTGGCTTTGACTTTGCGTAGCCAGTTGCTCTTGATGCACCTGACTTTGTAGCTCCGCCAACCCTGTTTGCAAGGCTGCTTGCATAACTGATTGCAGTCACCCCCGCATCCTTCACATAACCAATCTTTGAATCACCGCTAGTAGCATTATTATATGCTTGTTGCTTCATAATATTATACAGATAGGTATATATTGTTTCAAGAAGTTTTTCTGGAGAAATTTGTAGCCAGAAGCCGAACAGATAGGATTGGAACGAAAATAGAGTCTTAATTTTTCAGGGCATTGAACGGTAAAAACAAACAAAAGATGAAAAATCAAAAACTTACCTGCCCGCCTCACTTTTCCAGTCAACATATGAATTCACTTTAATAACTTCACCAAGCCCAGTTAGCATATGGACATAATCTTCATTTGTAAAGCCATTCTGCCTTTGCCTGGCTGCCCACAGATTCTGAAATTCAGTGCCAAATCTGTCTCTCAAGAGCTGATTGTAAGGAACTTCCAAGAGTATGCTTTGCGCCGCAGTGATTCCTGTATCCAGGGCGTAGCTTATTCCAAATCCCCTTCGGGCATCCTGAAAACCGCAGGACTCCCCCACAAAAAGCTTTCCATATTGCTCAGCAGAAGAAATCGGGTCTTCCTGAACGTAGCCGTAGCCGAATATACTTTTCCTGGGAGAAGCGCTTCCCAAGAAAGGGCCAAGCAAACCACCCTCAAGCCCCAGGTCAAGTTTTTTCTTCAGTTCAGAGCGGTTCAATTCAGTAAAAGAAACAGAGAGAAGCATGGCCTCCTTAGACCCCGGCAAAAGGCAGACGTACCCCTGAGGAGCCAAGCCATTATCATAAACCATAGCAAGTTCATCCCCCAACAGAGAGATTTCTTCCATGGGGTAGGCATAGCCCACCCCAAGAATGTTTCGCTTATCTCTTGGTGCTCCGGTAGCAACCACTTTTACCTCATCAGCATCAAATGGAATCTTTGCATTAAACTTAAAGTTCACTCCTTTCTCAAGGCATAGCCTGTAGAGTTGGTTCTCAAGCGAGTTTTCCCCATTTCCCCTTTCAAAAAGAACGTAGGAAGACCCTTGCGTTTCGGAACGAACCCCCGGAGCAAGTCTGAAAACTTTCTGAATCCTGGAGCAGGGCTCCAGATCCAGGCCTAACTCATGCAATTCATAAAGCGCTCCCATTCCGTAATCCCTAAGCGCATTGACATGATAGCCAAAGCCAGAGCCCACGGAAGCCTTTCGTTCAAAAACATTGACCTTAACGCCTCCATCAGCAAGCTTAATGGCCGCTGCAAGTCCGCCAAGCCCCGCACCCAGGATGCCCACCTCAGAAATTTCCCCTAACATAAATGACCCTTGCTAAGCAAAAAACAATAACTTTCAGCTAGAAATATCTTCTCCTAGGCCTGTTCAGGAGACAGTCCCTTCCTCTGACGTATCTTTGAAATTACTCCCTCCTGAAGGGACATTGGAAGCTTCTCGAAGTAAACATTGATAAGAGAGTAAAAGCCCTTGCCCTGAGTTGCCGATTTTAGAGCCCCTTCAAAGCCGAACATTTCAGCTACAGGAACCCTTGTCCTGATTATTGAAGCCCCAAGCTCAGTTGAAACGTCATCGACCTGGCCGCGCCTGTTCTGGATTTCATTCATTGCAGGGCCTGTGGTTTCCTCAGGTGAGTCAATCCTGATGTCCTGAAGCGGCTCCAGGACCCTTGGCTTGGACTGAAGCATTGCCTCTTTTATCGCCTGCCTTACTGCAGGAATAACCTGTGCAGGGCCCCTGTGGATGGCGTCTTCGTGAAGGTCAGCATCAACCACCTTTACCTTTACTTTAAGGCATGGCTCCCTTGCAAGAGGGCCTTCGTTGCACACATCCCTGAACGCGTTTTTCATGTGCTCGAAAGTCTCGTTAAGGTACTGTATTCCCTTTGTTGCGTTAATCAAAATGTTCTTGTTGTAAATGTCAAGGTACTTCTTTATGTCTTCCCTGTCCATTCCTGCCTTTACGAAGAGCTCTATATCCTCCTGCTTTAGCTTCTTGAGCCGGTCTTCTGGTATTGCGCCGGAGCTTAGAAGCTCAAAAACTCCCTCCTCCAACGGCTCAACGATGACATAGAACTTGTTATGCTTGTTTGGGCTCTTTCCTTCTACCGGCCGAGGTGTAACTCCCTCGATGGTTTCCCTGTAAACGACTATCGGTGTTGAGCTCTTTATGTCAATTCCCCTTTCCCTGAGTGGCCTTTCAATCTTTGCGTCAATGTGAAGCTCACCAAGGCCTGAAACCAAATACTCTCCGGTTTCCTCGTTAATCTTAATCTCAATTGAAGGGTCTTCCCTGTTTACCTGCTTTAAGTAATCTATTAGCTTTGGAAGGTCCCTGACATCCTTTGGCTCAACTGATTTTGTTACAACCGGCTCAAAGATGTGCTTGATCGATTCAAACGGTGGGATTGGCTCCTCAGGGCCGCATATGGTTTCACCGGAAAATGCTTCTCCCAAACCAACAATGCCAATTATGTTTCCAGCCAGTGCCTCTTCAATGGTAACCCTTCTGGGGCCCCTGTAAATTGAAACCTGCTGCACTCTCTGCCTCTTCCTCTGGCCTACAAGGTAAACCTCCTCTCCTGCCTTTAATGTGCCTGAAAAAAGCCGTGCGGTGCAGATGACTCCCGCGTGCGGGTCTGGCACAACCTTGGTTACGATTGCGCCAAGCTTTCCTTTTGCATTGCACCCCGTCATATCGGCGCCAATTGGAGTAGTTACATCCCCGCTCCAGATCTTCTCAACACGGTATTTCTGCGCCTGGTTAGGGTCTGGCAAGTGAGTAACAATCATATCCAAAAGAACCTGGGACAGCGGGCACTTCTTTGCAAGCTCTTTATCCTGGTCAGCATTTGTCATGTCTATGATTTCCTTGAATGAAACCCCCGTCTTTTTCATGTAAGGAACTGACATCGCCCAGTTCTTATAAGCAGAGCCAAAAGCAACAGTTCCGTCCATAACGTTCACCAGCCACTTATCCCTGTACTGCGGCTCGGCATATTTCATTATAAGAGAATTGACATTGTTTATGTGGCTTTGGAGCCGCTTCATCATTTCCTCAGGGCCTAGCTTAAGCTCCCGTATGAGCCGATCGGTCTTGTTTATAAAAAGTGTGGGCCTTACTCTTTCCCGAAGCGCCTGCCGGAGAACGGTCTCGGTTTGGGGCATTGGCCCCTCAACTGCGCAAACGACAACAACCGCCCCGTCGACCGCCCTCATTGCCCTTGTTACGTCTGCCCCAAAGTCAACATGGCCGGGGGTGTCTATAAGGTTGACAAGATATTGCTCATTATTGAAGGTGTGAATCATGGAAGCGTTAGCTGCAAAAATAGTGATTCCCCTCTCCTGCTCCTGCTTGTCAAAGTCCATGAAAACCTGCTTCCCCGCCAATTCCTCGCTGATCATCCCGGCTCCCGCAAGAAGGTTGTCTGTAGTGGTGGTTTTTCCATGGTCAATATGGGCAATAATGCCGATATTTCGAATATGGTCCTGATGCCTCATCAGCTTCACAACATCCTCGTCCAGTGTCATAAGTCTTTTTCGAGAAAAAGAATTTAAATGGCAGGCCAGAGGGGCTTAAAAGCAAACCTGCGCTTAAGCGGCAATTAGATGCGGATTGCCTGGCTTTTGCTTCATGCTAGGCCACTTGCTTTGGAAAAATCCTCAACAGCATTTCTCAGGCCCGAAAAGCCGGACTTAATGGGTTTGCACTTCAGAAGCGACTGCAGGGAGATGCTCTTTTGAAGAGGAAAACATCTGTTTAGCGCTTTTGTAGGCACTATATAAAAATCCCACTGGTCCAGGTTCAGAGGGTCTATTGTTTCCTTGTCCTTATGCTTTAACAGGCAAAAAATGTATAAGTCCGCCTGCCGTCTCGAGTCTTTTTCGGACTCGTTTGTTTCAGCAGACCATGCCTTAGTAGGGCTTATTACAAACCTTATATCTGAATGCCTTTTCTGGCTCCAGGACTGAATATATGCGGCAGACTTTACCTCTATCTTCAGGGGGCCAAAATCAAGGTCATAAGAGTCCCAAATACCCCTTACTCCTCCGGACACGCCCAGGGCGCTTGCAACTATAAACTCTGCAATCTGACCCCTCAGCGCATTGCTCACCAGGTCTGAAGAGTTCCACTGCCAAAACTCAAGCAACCCAAACCCAAGTTCCTGGCCTTTAAAAGTGAATCTTTCCGTCCCCGATTTTCTAGAAGCCCTTATAATCCCAAGCCCATCATCCGCACACATAATTTCCCTCTTAAAACTAGATTTAGTTTCCTTGCAGGAATAGGGCTAAAACTGCCTAAAACCTGATTTTAAGCCATTGCGTAGTGTTTTCCGGTTACAGGGACCAAATATATAAATACTGTGTTAGTAATATATGGCAGTTAATGTAAAATCTTTCTCTGAAGTAGTAGGAAAAGATGTTTTCACCACTGACGGAAAATATTGCGGCAAAGTAAAGGATTTCCGGGTCGAACTGGGAAAATTCAGGGTGACCTCAATAATTGTCGAAGCTTTGAGGGGAACCTTCCTTTCAGAGATTCTTGGAGGCGAAAAGAAGGGCGTAGTGATTCCATACTCGGCTGTAGAGGGAATAGAGGACATCGTGCTTATCAGAAACATTTTCAGGGGCGTCAACGCGAAAATAGAGCAGAGGCCTGAATAGTTTAACAGATTTTTTGATTTACGTAAATCTAATAGCCGTATAATCTAGGCACTATTTATGAAGCGCATCACTATCCGCGTAGTCCCAAACAGCTCAAATGATGAAGTTCTTGAAGAGGTAGGTTTTTTGAAGGTAAGAACCCGGGCAAAAGCCATTGACGGGAAGGCAAACAAGGCAGTAATTGAAATTTTGGCAAAGCACTTTGGGGTTCGTAAAAGCAGGATAGAGATTGTTCGGGGGGAGAAGGGGAGGGAGAAGGTAATTCAGGTGATATCCTAAAAATAGTGAGACAACCTAGAAGTAGTATTTATTTAAATACCTATATCGTATATCTATGAGGTAAAATATGGAACCTGACTTTGAACTGGTGGAGTTAGATCTTGGGAAGGGAAATTCTGCCCAAGTATTTAGCCAAAGTAGCCCGCTGAAGTCTAAATGCCCTAGTGACTATTCGCCTAAGGGAAGAAAGATAACTCACTCTTTTGAGGAAGGCAGAGGCATTTGGCTAGAGGGCACAATTGGAGAAGTTATACCAGAATATCTTATAATGCCCGATATGGAAACTATTGGAGGGTTAATGCTGACACCAGATTCTGGGTCATATAAAGAATTTTCTGCAGTTGAAGCTGCAATGAAAGAAGGCAAAAGCATCAGTATGGGCGTTCTTTTAAGCAAACCTGATGGTATCGACGTCTACTTAGACAGAAACTCAGAATCAAGATTGCCTTTTAGGAAGAAATCCTCCCAGCCCAAGGTCCGAATCCCTTGGGGAGTTGAATTGGGCTATGTTGAGGCAAATCCAGACGGGTGCTTAACAAGCACTCATAGGCGATACCATGCCCATTGGACCGATTTTTCCATAGACCAGAAAACCCAAAAATTAGTACTTGGTAGAGAGATTCTCACAGAGGGAAAATATGCTCCCGCAGCCAAACTTTACGAGATTAGTTTGGGCTTGGGGATACCGCATTTGGTTGAACAGGACACCAAGAGAATCTATAGAGGAACCTTGGTGGCAAATACTCAACAGGTAATTCCCAATAAGGCAAAAATATGCCTCGAAAAGATATATTTTAGTGAATTCCCCAATAGGATATCAGAGCATCTGGGACTCAAAAACTAAATCATTCTGCCAGTAATTTCTCCCGACCGCCCCTTTAGGCATCATGAAATCAGAGCGGCGATTACGAGGGATAAAACAAGAATCAAAAACCTAATTCTGCCACGCATTTTGGCCCTCCAAAACCACGTCAAGCCGTTTTGCGACCTCATCCCAGTTGACCAGGTTCCAAAAAGACTCCACATACTTGCCCCTCTCATTTTCATAATCCAGGTAGTACGCGTGCTCCCAGACATCGAGCACCAACAAAATGGGAAAGCCCGCAATAAGGTTTACGTTGTGCTTTTCGGCCTGGAGTATCACAGGCCTTTTTGTAGCCCTGCAATAAGCGAGAACCGCCCAGCCGGAACCTTCCACTGAAAGCGCTGCCTGGGTAAACTCCTTCCTGAACCTCTCAAGACCCCCAAACTCAAGGTCAATCAGGGTCTTGATAAGCCCGACCGGATTTTCGGCCCGGTGATTTGGCGGGGCAAGGTTATCCCAGAAAAGCTTGTGCAGGATGTGCCCCCCGACATTGAACGACAAGTCCCGGCAAACATGCTTCATATCGAGCTTTTGGTCTTCTGACCTTGCCAAATCAATCTTCCTCAAAATCGCATTGGCGTTATCGACGTACGCCTGGTGGTGCTTTGTGTGGTGAAGCTTTAGCTGGTCTTTTGAAATGTGCGGCTCAAGGGCACCATACTCGTAATGAAGAACGGGCAGCTTGTAGAACTTATCCTCCATACACTAAGCTTGATTTTTGATATATATTCCGAATTTGGGGGTTAGCTCTTCAGGAGCTTTCCGAGGTTTTCGTAAAAGTTGACCGCTTTTTTAAGGATTTCAAGACCTTTTGGAGTGATAGTGTATATCTCTTTTCTCCCGTCCGGCTTTTTCTGGACAAAGCCATCAGCTTTCAGGGAATACAGAACCCTGTAGGAAGTGACTGTGCCCGGCATAAAGCCAAAGCGCTTGTTTACCTCTTCCCTTAATATGTAGCCGTGGCGTGGGCCGTCCTTCAGGATCCTCAGGAGGTAAATCCACAGGCAGTCTTTTGTGTTAAGGTCTGCCAGGCGCTTAAGGGGCTTTTCCATAATTAGTAGGGCGCAGAATATATTGGCTTACCGGGATAAAGTTTTACGCTGGTAAAATATATAAATACTTCCGCTAGTTATTATATGGGCAAGGAAATCAAAATCGCTATTTCCGGAATCGGGAACTGCTGCTCGAGCTTAATACAGGGGCTCTACTACTACAAAAATGTCGACTCGAACTCCGAGCTTGTGCCGGGGCTAATGCATAATGTTCTTGGCGGCTACAGAATTTCTGATGTCAGGCCAGTTGCAGCTTTTGACATTGACAAAAGAAAAGTTGGGCTTGACTTGTCTGAAGCGATTTTTTCAAAGCCAAACAACACCAAGACATTTTGCAAAAATGTGCCCAATCTGAAGGTGCCTGTCAGAATGGGGCCTGTTTTGGATGGGGTTGCCCCGCACATGATGAACTACCCTGAAGACGAGGCATTCCGTGTGGCGGACGCCGAGCCCTGTAATGTAGTAAAAGCCCTTCAGGATTCGGGCGCTGAGATTCTTGTAAATTACCTTCCAGTCGGCTCTCAAAAAGCCGTTGAGTTTTACGCCAATTGCGCTCTTGAAGCGGGAATCGGCTTTGTTAACTGCATGCCGGTCTTTATCGCCTCAAACCCAATTTGGGCGAAAAGGTTTGAGGAGAAAAAAATACCTTGTGTGGGGGACGACATAAAGGCGCAAGTTGGAGCAACCATTACCCACCGGGTTCTCGCAAAGCTCTGGGCTGACCGGGGCGTAAAATTAGACCGGACTTACCAATTAAACTTTGGGGGGAATACTGACTTTTTGAACATGCTTGAAAGAGCTCGGCTTGTAAGTAAGAAGGTGAGCAAGACTGAAGCAGTGCAGTCCCAGCTTCCAACTCCAATGCCTGAAGGAAACATCCACATCGGGCCGTCAGATTATGTGCCTTTCCAGAAAGACGAGAAAATCTGCTACCTCCGGATGGAGGGAAGAAAATTCGGAGATGTCCCGACAACAGTGGAGCTACGGCTCGCAGTCGAGGACTCGCCAAACAGCGCAGGAGTTGCAATTGATGCGATTAGGTGCTGCAAGCTGGGGCTTGACCGGAAAATTGCAGGGCCATTAAAGTCAATCTCCTCTTACACCATGAAGCACCCAATTGAGCAGTATTCGGATTCAGAGGCGAGAGACAGAGTAGAGGAGTTTATTGCGGGGGAGAGGGAACGGTGAAAGTAAGCTAAGTTCAATATCTTCAATAAGTATTTAAAGTTATAGTAATTATTATATTATAGTAACTATGTTAGCAGGATTACCAGAAGGAATAAAAGTCCCAGACAGCCAAAAAGAGTATTTTGAGGGTGCTGAAGAGCTTATCCATTATGCAAGAAATAATGGACTAACTGTCGAAACAAGCTTTGATACAAAAAAACAAGAACATACGCTTGGAATTGAATTGCCTTCAGGCGTTTATGGTGGAGGACCTAGAGTAATAATCCGGGAAACTGAAGCACTTTATGATGGAGATGGAGGTATCTCTTGTGTAGGTCTTTCAGGTCCAGATTCAGCCATTGCAAAATTTGAGAGTAGGTCTCAAATAATCGAAAAGGGTGACTCCAGAAATTTCAAAAATCTCTTCAAGAGTTATTCGGGTCCCGTGACAATCGAGACCATCGAGGATGGAAAAAGAACTATAAGCCGCGGAACATTAAGTTCTGAAGGCCTAACTGAACTTTTAAGAATGACAGCCCGCGCCGATCCTGCTCACTGCATAGAGCCACCTCTTTCGGTGCAGGCCAAGCTTCCGGGAGATAGAACCACTGAAGAAAGAGCATTATATTGGAATCTTTAATCCTAGTCGTATTTCGGGTTTACTTCCAGCGCCAGCAAAAACCGCTCCAAATCCACCCTCCCGTTTTTGACCTCAACGCCCTCACTTTCAAGCAATTCAATCTTCCTCTCGACTCCACACTTGTACCCGCCGATTCGCCCATCAGACATCACGACCCTGTGGCAGGGAATCTCGACCAGCTTTTCATTACTGTTCAAAATTCGGCCAACTGCTCTTGGACTTGTCCCAAGAGCGTCTGCAATCTGGCCGTAGGTGGCGACTTTTCCGGGCGGAATTTTTGAAACAATGGCGAAAACCGCTCGTCTCATAAATGAAACTGATGGAAGCAGTTAAGAACCCGTAAGGTAAGCCAAATTTTGTTTAAAATCGGACATAAAAACATATTTAACTAACTAGTAGTGCTGAATATGGACTGGCAAAAGATAAGGGGGGCGGCAGAAAAGACGCTTAGCGACAAATATGTTCTGGGCCTTGGGGCTGCAGCAGTGCTTGCAAACTACCTGGGGCTTTTCGAGCTGGACGGGCTTGGCGGATACTTTCAGGAAGTTCCACATTACGATGTGCTTATGCACGGAACAACAGCCGCTGCCCTCGGCTACACTGGAGTAAAGGCCGCCGAAAACCTTGAAGTTCCCGTAAGCAAGGCGGAAGTGGCGGCGGGGGTCCTGGCGCTTGGAATCGGCTGGGAAATCCTCGAGCACTACCTTGCCTCAGGCGGGATTCTGAGCGTGGCAGAAACAGGCCTTACCTCAAACACTGCCCAGGACCTTGCAGTTGACGCCGGCGCTTCTTACCTGGCGGCAGATTACGCCTCCAAAAACGGCTCCAAGTGCCCCGTCCTGGAATACCTTGAAAGGGCAAACCACTACTTCCATTCACTTGCCACCCAAAAAGCCACCGCTTAAGAAACCCGCCACACCTACAGCAAAAAGCCAAAATACGAAAAAAGCAAAAATTATCTTCTTTTCTTAACTCCCGGCAATTGTGGCTTTTCTGAAGCTTCTTTCTGGGCAAAGTACTGGAAAACACCCAGAACTATGCCAAGAACCACCAGGTAGCCGCTGATTCTCTCGACGACGACAAGGTTTTCAGAAGCGAAAAGCAGGGTCAAAATAACCATGCAAACCACTACTGCGCCAATTACCTTTGCTATGCCAACATAGCCGTCCTTACAGTCCAAAGGCATAATATAGTGAGATATATTAGATAATACCCAAAACAAGCCAAACGCTATATATATGGAGGGGGTTTATTATGGTTCAGCAGCTTATCAGGGGGCTTGCCTGGTTTCCGGACAAAAAGCCCGAAGAGATAAAGAAGGCATTTTCCCCAAAGCCGAAGGAATTCAAAAACTGCCGCTTCGGGTACTTCAGCGAACTTACACGGTTTGGAAAAACCTTAAAAACCCCCGGAGTGCTAATCACCGGCTCAATTGACGAAAAATACTCCTCAAAGGACGCAAGTGATCTCCTGCAGAAATATGCCGGCTCAAAAGACGTGAAAGTCGACATAACCGTCGAAACCGAGCACGCATTCCTGAAGAGCATAACCTCAGGAAAACTGAAAGGGAATTACCTTGACCTGAGATTGATTCCACCTTACGACATTGAATTCGTCATAAACACGACCAAAAAGCTCCTCAAGACCATGAATGCTTCAGAGATATTCCTGAGGACTGTTGAGTCAGTAAACCAAAAAGAAACGTTTGACCCAAACCCCAAAAACCCTCTCCTGTGCATCGAGGTAATCACCAGTTCCCGGGTTGAAGACCTAAAGGGCTTTATCGAAAAAAAATTCGGAAAGCTAAAGCTGGCAAAAGAAAAAATAACAAAATTGAAATTAAATTAAAACGAAACTAAACCATTTCGCCGATTTCCACGTCATCGATGTCATCCATCAATTCTGCATCCACCTGCTCTATGACCTCGGCATTCTGCTCTACGGCCGGCTCTTCCTGGATAGTTACCTGCTGGGAGTTGTTCTCCATAGGAACCTCAGAATTGTCCTGCGTGTCGCTTCCTATGCAGCCGGAAAAGGCAACAGTAGCAACCAGCAAAAACAGGGCCAAAAAAAGCTTTGTTTTCATCTTCCAGGTACCCCGTTTCCGCGCATATCGCCCATCTCGCCCATCACTTGCTGCTGCTTTCCCATGCCATGCCCAAGGTTGTCACTCTGCCTGACCCTTTCCTGAAGCTGCTCCATCAGTGCCGTGTGGTTAACGCCTGTTGCATTAAACTCCCGCATCTTTTCGCGAACCCGCTCCTGCAACTGCTCTGTCCTCTCAAGCCGTTGCTCAAGGCGGTCCTGCTTCATCTCAAGAGCAAGGTTCTTCTTTGCGATATTGTTTTTTATAGACATCTCCCTTGCCCTGCCAACAAAGCCCTGCTGCTCCTCACTGGTAAGGTTTTGGAAGCGCTCCATAATCTGGTTTCTTATCTCGGACATATTCACTGATCCCTCTCTTATTCTCTTTATTAACTCCTGGTCTTTCGAATTCATCACTCCAAGGAATTCTTCGGTCTTGTGTGCATTAAAGTTTTTCCTTGCCTGGTTAAGCCGCTGGTCAATCTCAGTGAAGTTCGTGGCATTTGCGATTCTTGCCTGAACCATCACGCGCTCCCGGTTTTTCGGAGTCATAAACTCATGCGCAAGCTTCCTGAACTCCATAGTAAGAATTATGGCATCCTTTTTCAGGTCGACAAAGGTCTTTGCAAGCTCCAGCTTGTTTCCATCGCGGTCGGTATTTCTTACAACCTCAAGAAGGTCTTCCATCTCGCCCAGGATTGCAACCAGTTCGCTTACGTCCGCATCGGGGTCATTTTCAGTTATCGCCGCTACTACTACAGAGCCGACAAGAAGGTTTCTTTCAATTCTTTTTTCAAGCTCAAGGAACCTTACCTCCGCACCATATGGGCAGGATATTGACTTTGCCTCATTAATGTCAGCTTCGGTCAAGTTAGAAGCAGTATCGTTTTGATCTGTCTGGTTCAGGTCTGTCATTTCGCCGGTCTGGTTTTCGGTTTCATTTGTGAGGTCGCCTGAATTTTCATTTGTCTCGTTCGTCAACTCGCCTGCGGTCTCGTTGGTTTCATTAGTCTCGTTCGTGATGACCGTCGTGTTGTCAACGGTCTCGTTTGTTTCGTTGCCGGCCTCATTAGTGAGGTTGGCATCTGTTTCGTTTTCCAACGTCTGGTTTAGTGTTTCGTCTGCTATTGCAAGCTGCATAAGGCATAAGCCCGTCAGCAGCAACAGCACTGTACCCATACTATCACTTCGCATCATTTTTCTTTTCCTGCGCCTTTGCCCAAAAAATCTTTCTTGGACCCAGGCACAAAATTACTTGTCTGGAACGGCATATATAGGTTCTTTGAAATATCACGGAAAGGTCCGGAACAATTCGGAAAAACAGCCCAAAAATTTTCCTGCCCTGCTACTCATACCTCAGTGCATCCACCGGCTTTAATTTGGACGCCTGGTAAGCTGGAATAAGCCCTGACAAAACACCAATAAGAACAGAAACCCCCAAGGCAAGAATAATTATCCTCATGGAAACCACGCCGCCTGAGCGAAACATCATTGTCTCGCCCATCAGTGTCGGAAAGGCCATCGAAGCCGCCATTCCAAGAAGCAGGCCAAGCGCCCCGCCGACAAAGCCGATAATTGCAGAGTCCAGCACGAAAATCATCATTATGTCCGAGTTTCTTGCCCCTATGGCCTTCATTATCCCAATCTCCTTTGTCTTTTCGAGAACTGAGGTAAACATCGTATTTGCTATCCCTACCGCGCCGACAATCAGTGAAACTGCCGCAATGGCTGTCAGGAAAATTGTCATGGAACTCATCATCTCAGCGCGAGTTGCCTGCATCTGCTTGCTTGAAGAAAGCGTGAAGTCCTTGGTCCGTTCATTAACATGCCGGACCAGCATAAGCTTGCTGGTGATTTTCTCCATTGTTTCGTTCAAGGTTTCCTCGTCCTTTATCTTAATAGTAACCGAATCGTAAACTCCGTAATCCTTGTCCTCAAGAACCTGGTATGCCATCTGCATTGGCATATAGATGCTGTTACTCTCGTCATCAAGAATCCCGACAATCCTAAAAGAGCTTCCCTCGATAGTTATGGACTTGCTTATCCCAAGCGGCTGGCTGAAGTAAGAGTCCGCAAGCCGGGAGCCGATTACGATGACGTTTTGGTCTGCCGAGTCAAGCATTCTGCCATCCCTTATCTCAGCGGTGGTTATCTTCGACCAGACTGCCTGGTCAACGCCCGTAAGGGAAACAGACCCGGATTTTCCTAAATAGGATACCTTGACATTTCCCCTGATAGTTGGGCTGATTATTGCGATGTCCGGTATTGACTTAAGCGCCTGAACGTCCGAGCGGTCGATTACCGGCTCATCGTCAGTTGCCGTTGCGCCTCCGCTTCCGCCAAAGCTGCCATCAGGCCCTTCCCTGCCGCCCATCATGCTGCTTCCTCTCGAGTAGCCGGCAGAAAGCGTAAGTATGTCGCCTCCAAGCGCCCCGAGCCGGTCATTCATCGACTCCTGCATTCCTTCGCTTAATGCAAGAATCGCGACAACAGACCCAACGCCAATTACAATTCCTATTATGGTTAGCCAGCTTCTAAGCTTGCTGTGCACTACCATATTAAAAGCGTGCTTGAAACACTTCCTGAATTTCATCTTATTTTGAAAGGGCTATTTCTTCTTTTTGGAAAGAAAATTACCCTCCTTAAACTCAATGGACGCCTGTTTTTTCTTCTTGTGCCTCCTGTAAAGAAAAAAGCCCCCTGCCAGAACGATAAAGCCAGATATCAGCCAGACATAGTTTCCAAGACCCCCTTGCGATTGTGGGTATGTGCCATTCCTGCCTGCTGTGCGGGCCATTGCAAAGGTCGTGTTGCCGCTACTTTGTGAAGCCATCTGGACCTCTTTGTCAAGAATCCTCCTCTCTCCCAGAGTATCTGTGTAGGCAACCTGAAGGAGAATCGTGCTGGACTGTGCCTGCATTGTCCGGTTCTGGAAAGCCGTCATGTTGCGGTCCCTATCCTGTGCAGCGATTCCGTCAGTCGTTGCGTTCGCCATTCCAACCCCCCTTGTTCCATTAGGCATCTGCATTGTTGAGCCGCTCTGCTGGAGCGTAAAGCTTGCAACGGTATAATCCCCCTTGTTGAGGTTTCCTATTATTACCGAGTTTGGGCCCTGAACACTCCAGGACCTTTGGCTTGGGACTATGACAGAAACCGAATATGCAGGATTATTTCCTATGTTTGCAATACTAAATGAAGTTGTTCCGCTTGAGCTTTCAGAAAAAGCCACATCAAAATCGGTTTCCCCACCAACATACACTCCCGCAAGTGTCGAGATGGTCTTTTCACTGCCTGTGAGCGGGTCGGTATATGAAAGGCACAAGTCAAGCTCGTAAAGCCCGACATCTGCATTCGTGTCGGCTATGACCTGATACTCAAGCTCTGCGCTTTCGCCTACATCAATGTACCGGACATACTTTGCATTATCGCTTCCAACAGGAAGTATTATTTTATCAGGGTTCGACCACTTGAAGTTCAGGTCGCGAAGCGGCGAACTCCCCACATTGTTTATCGTAAACGTCATGGTGCTCATCTTTCCCGGGATAAGGACGGTCTTATCTATATAGATTACTTCTGCGCTTTCTCTGCTCTGAATGTCAATCGAAAAGGTCCTTTCCGAAACTTGCCCAGAGCCCTCTTCATAGAACCTTACTTTAAGCTCATAAGAGCCGGCTGATGCCTCCCGGTTAACCCTCAGGCGGTATTTGAGAATTTTCATCTCGGAATTCTGCTGGTAGCCATTGATCGTCCCTGCGTTCAGCAGGCCGGTTTCGCCTGAAACAAGCTCAAACGGATAAGTTGGAACTACCTCCACCATAAGGTCATTTACTGCTTCCCCGCCCTTATTTTCAATGCCTATACGCACTTCAATTATGTCTCCCGATATTGCAGGGTCCGGGTCCTGGTTGACTAGACTAACTGAAATTATGCTTCTCTCATTATAATCTACAATGCTTGCCCCCGAAGTCGGGGCTGCAAAAACCGCGCAAAACTGCAAAAAGACAATTATTAAGCCAAACAAAATAGGATGAGTTTTCATGCTGCAGTCCTCCGCAAGGCCTCCTTGAGCGGCCCTGACGAAACTATCTCACCGTCTTTCAGCTCTATAACCGAACAAGCCATGCGCGCAAGATTCAAGTCATGCGTAACCATAATAACCGTCTTTCCTTTTTCTTTCCAAAGCTTCTGCAAAAGGGTAAGGACTTCTTTTCCCCTCACACTGTCAAGAGCTCCTGTCGGCTCATCTGCAAGTATTATATCAGGGTCTGTTACAAGGCAGCGAGCAATCGACACTCTCTGCTGCTCTCCGCCCGACATCTGCGAAGGGCGATTATACATCTTGCCTGCAAGCCCGACCAGGTTCAAGACCCCAACAACCCTTTTGTGGGCAGTTTCATCATCATAACCGTGAAACTCAAGTGGGAGAATTACATTTTCGTAAGCGGTCATGTGGGGCATTAAGTTATATTGCTGAAATATAAACCCAATTGCCCGTCCCCGAAGCGAGGCAAGCTCAGACTCAGGCATCTTGCTTATGTTCTTTGACTTTAAATAAACTTCCCCCTTTGTTGGCGTGTCAAGGCAGCCGACCATATTCATCATAGTCGATTTCCCGGAACCAGAAGCGCCGACTATTGCGACAAAGTCGCCTTCATGTATATCCACGGTAACGTCCTTTAATGCAGGCACGAGGACTTCACCCATCTTATAAACCTTCCAGACATTCTTAAGCGAAATGATTTTGTCGCCGGAGAAGCATTTTCTCGTCCCTTTTTCCGTCTTTTCCATTCCAAAAATGGGCCGGAACAATATAAATAGGTTAGGCGGAACAAGGTGGAACGGGTATTTTGGGCAGTTTACACTACAGAAACGATTTTCCTGTATCCCTAGAGCCCTACAGATTTTGGAAAGTATATCTCATAGCAGAAGTTAATTATGGTTAAGGAAACTAAACATGTTGGAATAAAAAAGCCCTCGCCAAATCGTCTGAATTTATCTCTGACCGGTATTTCTGATGAACTTACGGTAAGCCACAAGAGGGCCTCAGATAAAAATTCTGCCAATAATCACTGGTCAAACATATCCGGGGAACGTATAATTGCGTACCTATTCATCATACTTTCCCTAACCTGTATTGGTTCAGGTTATATCTACTTCACCCAGTATGATGGCTATGAGTGCTTCAGTTTAGTGTACCTTGGACATAACAAAACCTATTCTCAATGTAGCTTCAATGAAACCCCAGAAAGTTTTACTGCAATTTATCATTTAAATACCCCTTACGCCTCAGATATCTATGAGGATTTAATTAACCCCCAAAATGCATCTCACTTCGTTTCGCCTATGTGCAAAAAGGTATTTTTTGAGTTAGATTTCCCACAATTGGTGGTACTGTCCATCTTTTATTCCATACCAACCTTCATAATGGGCCTTATCCTTGCATGTATCATCCTCTATCTTCGCTATAATTGCAGCCTGGAAGAAATTATCACCAAGCACACATTCATCCTATTGTTTCTTTCTGCTTTTATTTCTGCAATAATCTTCTTTGCTTCTCTAGGTCTAATTGTATCAGCACAATCCCCTCACTTGTGCAGATACGTCAATTACTTTGCGAATAATTTTTGGGGAATACAATTAGGAAATAATCCCTTCGCAACACCCATCGTGTATCTTATTGCCATAACAATCACCGCGATTCTCACAGTTTTATTGATTCTATTTGCATTAGCGAAATGGGCTCTCAAAGTAATAACTAGTTAACCTCTAATTATTGCAAATATACAAATCAGCTCCAGATAAGGTCTGCAATAAAAACAAAAAAGAAAACAAAATCGCTTCGGTCTAGAGAAAAGCTGCTTCTTACTCAAAGTCCCTTCCAAGGCCAGTGCAGTCACGGTCTCGCTTCATTTCGCGCTCGCCCTTGCCGCCCATTCCGATTCCCTGGCCCTTAGCTCCCATCTCTCTGCTCATGCCCATAACAGAGCCGATTCCGGGGAGCAGGCCAAGGCCGCTTTCCTCCATGAGGGTTCTTGCAGTCGTGTAGTCTCCCGCTTCCCTTGCCTTGTATATCTCGACTATTGTTGCAAACTCTTCCTCGGACACCATTTCAGAGACGTTTCTTCCTTTTCCAAAGGAATCAACTGCCGCCTTCCAGGCCTCGTAGTCTTCTTGCTCAAGGGCTTCACGAACAGCGGTTTCCCTTTCCTGCATCTGTGCCTTCATCTCAGACCTACCCTGGAACCTCTGCACAATACCGTTGAATCTCTCAACAGTCAGGCCGCCAAGCATAGCGGCTTTCCAGGCGTCAAAGTTATTGTCTTCTACTGCCTGCACTGCCTCTGCTCTCCAGGTGTTTCCGACAGAGTTTTCAGTTCCGTCAGCCATCGACACGCCCATTACCAGCACTGAACCTACCACCAACAGGGCTACTGCGCCCAACATACTTATTCCTTTCATATTTTTCTTACATGCCTTTCCGCCCACTTGCCTGATATGCGCTATTTGCTATGGCCCATTTCTTTTCGCTTCCGGCATCGGGCGGCAGGCATAAGCCCACTTCGGCGGAACAGCCCATATAAGTTCCCTGAAAAAATGCGGAATAGTGCGAAATATGCCGGAAAAGGTTAATGCTTATTCCTCACTAAAATAAACAACCATTGTCATCCCCTTCCGTTCCCGCTTCAGAATTCCCTTCTTTACGAGCGCATCTATATTTCGGGAAAGCGATGCCTTGGGAATATTTGTCCCCGCCTGAAGCTTTGCCTGTGTCGTGGCGTTTCCTGCCTTTTCGATAAAGTCAAGAATTTCCTTTTGCCGCTCAGTAAGCGCGAGAGGGTTATAGCCCTTCCTGATTTTCGGAGGCACCAATTTTATTTTCTTTATCTTGAACCTGTAGTGCACCACGATTCCCGCAATTACAAGCGCAAAAATAGCCAGAGGCACTACTGGGCTTGGAGGTTGGGGTGGAGGGGTGCCATCATAGCTGTACTGCACAACCACGAAAAACTTCTGGTCCATGCCCGAGCCGATAAGATGAAGCGCACCGTCACGCGTCTCCATCCGGATATTTTTGGGTACCGACAGGTAATTTACCTGAGATTTTTGCGGAAGCTCAACATCATAAACATACTCGGAAAAAGTCTCCGGGAGGGTTATGTTCAAAACCCACATGCTGCCGGACTTGCTTGTGAAGTTCTGGTAAACTCCGGGAGCAAGGGTCGGATGGTTTGTCGTGCCCGATATTTCGACCTCTCCAGCATGCCAGACCTTAATCTGGACGTCCGCATAGTAGTCCTCCGCCATTGCCGGAAAAGCCGCAGCAATAAGCAAAAAGGCAAGCAAAAGGGGCTTACGCATGTAAATATTCGCCCGATAATCACTAATATCTTATTTTGAAGGATGTTTATGAATCGCCTTGGAAAGCTGAATATACTGGCAGTATTGCTGGCTACCATTCTGCTTTCGGGGTGCGTTTACCAAACCGCTGGAGAAGAAAGCGGAAAAATCAGGGCAAGCTCCACCATTTTTCCCCTGTACGAGTTTGCAAAAGTGGTTGGCGGGAAAGACCTGGAGGTGACTCTTATACTTCCTCCTGGAACCGACGTGCACCACTTCGACCCCCGCCCGGGAGACATTGCAAAAATAGAAAATTCGGACCTGTTTATCTACATTGGGCCTGGCATGGAACCCTGGGCAGAAGATATTCTTGGAGGCCTTGAAAACCCAAACCTGACTGCCATAGAGGCAAGCAAAGTTTCAGTCCTGATATCCTCTGAAGAAGCCAGCGGGCATGAAGAAGAGCCTTCCGTGGAAGAGGGGGGAGAAAAACACAGCGACCACGAGCACGGAGAGTATGATCCCCACATATGGCTGGACTTTGAAAACGACGCCCGGATTGTGGATGAGATAGCCGCCAAGTTGTCAGAAAAAAACCCGGAAAGGTCAAAATATTACCTTGAAAATGCCGCAGAGTACAAGAAAAAGCTGCTCTCACTTGACCAGAATTATTCCGCTACGCTAGGGAACTGCCGGAAAAAGGCAATCATAACCGGGGGGCATAACGCATACTCCTACCTTGCAAAACGGTATAACTTCACCATATTTTCTGTTTACGGCATATCTCCGGACAGTGAGCCAAGCCCCAAAAGAATCGAGGAAATTGCAAAGCTTGCAGAGGAAAATGGGCTTGAATATGTCCTTTTCGAGAAGAACACCGACCCACGGCTGTCGGAGACTCTTGCAAAGGAAATGGGCGCAAGTACCCTTGTGCTAAGCCCTGGCCAGACCATCAGCAAGGAAGAGCTGGCTAATGGAGAAACCTTCCTATCAATTATGGAAAAAAACCTTGAGTCGCTAAGGATTGCTCTTGAGTGCAGCTAAATCAATATGGGGCCATTAGTTGAGGTGAAGGGGGTGGATTTTAAATTTGGAAAACTTAAAGTCTTGTCAGACATTTCCCTGGAGATTTACAAGGGCGATTTTGTGGGGCTTATCGGCCCGAACGGCTCCGGAAAAACAACCCTCCTGAAGCTAATGCTCGGGCTCTACAAGCTCCAAAAGGGCTCAATAAAGCTCTTTGGCGATAGCATCTCAAACTTCTCCGGATGGAGCAAAATCGGGTACGTCCCGCAGAAAGCGACGAGCATAGACCCTAACTTTCCCGCAACCGTAATAGAAGTTGCCGCCATGGGGCTCCTGTCAAAAATGCGCTTTCCAAAGGTTCTTGGCAAACAGGAAAAAGAGACGCTGATGGCTGCGCTTAAAACCGTCGACATGGACGGCTACTCGAAAAGAAGAATAGGGGAGCTTTCAGGAGGGCAGCAGCAGAGGGTGTTCATCGCAAGGGCCATTGTTTCGAAGCCGGAAATACTTTTTCTCGACGAGCCGACGACCGGCGTTGACATAAAGTCGCAGGAAAACTTCTACCGGCTTTTGGGAAAACTTAATTCCAAGGGCATAACAATCGTCCTGGTATCGCATGACATTGGAAGAATCACACGCCACGTCACAAAGGTTGCAAGCTTGAACCAGACGCTCGAGTTCTACGGAAGCCACAAGGACTTCTGCGTCTATGACAAAAAGCACGGGCACAAGCTTTCGGAAGGCGAGCATATGCTTTGCCTTCACAGGGGCTGAATATGGTTTTCGAAATTATCGGATATGGGTTTATGCAAAAGGCATTTTTAACCGGGATAGTTATCGCCATTGCCTGCTCTCTTCTTGGCGTTTTCCTGGTCCTCAGGAGGTACGCCCTTATGGGTGACGGGATTGCTCACATATCATTTGGAGGCATTGCAACCGGGCTTCTTTTCAACATAATGCCTTTTTTTGGTGCCCTGATTTTCGGGGTAATCGGTTCACTTGGAATCCTGAAGCTTAGGGAAAAAGCCCGGCTGTACGGGGACGCTGCAATAGGCATGGTAAGCCATGCGGGCCTTGGAATAGGCGTATTCATTGCAAGCATTGCAGGCGGGTTCAACGTGGACATTCTAAGCTACCTTTTCGGAAGCATCCTGTCTATAAGAAGCGAGGAGGTCCTGCTCTCAGTGTTTCTTTCCGCCTGCGTAATCGGAGTTATCGCGCTTTTCTACCGCGAGCTTGTCTACCTTACTTTTGACGAAGATTCGGCAAGAACCTCTGGCGTGAAAGTTGATGCCCTGAACACTGCCCTTATCGCTCTTACCGCAGTAACCGTCGTAAGCTCAATGAGGGTTGTTGGACTTCTTCTCGCTTCAGCCCTGATAATTATGCCCGCCACCTCTGCACTGCAGCTAAAGCTCAGCTTCAGAAATACCCTCATCTCATCTGCTGCAATCGCCGTGCTTTCCGTTGTTTTGGGGCTTGTGGCCGCATACTACTTTGACTTTGCGGTATCCGGAACCATTGTCCTCGTTAACCTCTCCATATTTCTGGCCATAATCCTTCTCAGGAGGGTATTCTCTAGATAAGTATATATACTATTATAGGACGATGGAAAATAAATCTCCCCGGCCGAAAAAAGTTTTTGGCAAAACCGAAAGGGAATGGAACGAATGGGGCGATGAGTTTGGCAATGTCATGGAAAGGCGGGCAAAGGAACTTGGCGAAGAGGCCGAAGACATCGGCGCGAGAGCAAAGAAACGGATCAGAAATTGCGGGATTTCCGGTACGTGCTACTGGTTTGGAGATCTCAGCATAATCGGGCCGTTTCTTGCAAGCATAATCGGGATAGTCCTCCTGGCATTCGGGATATTTATCATGCGGATAATGAACACGCTCCTCCAGAGCAGCTTTGTGATGTCAATGGCTGACTTTCTGGCTGCAAACTTAAACTGGTTTTTCGCATTTTCCCTGTTTTTTGGCTACACGGATTACCTTTCAAGAAGGTATGAAAAAAGCTGGTGGATGGTGTCACCTATTGCGGCAGGGATAAGCACGATAATTGTCGCCTGGATATTTGCAAAAGTTGTCGAAGTCATAAACGCAGTGCCAAAGACCGAAGCACTGTCAGCAATTTCTGAAATTTTGCTTTCAAACCTCTGGGGAATACTTGCGCTGGTAATTATAATCGGTTACATCCGTAATTTTTTCAGGCGCTTTCTTCCTGCAAGAAAAAATCAGAGGCGGGCAGAGCTCAAGCAATAGGGATATTGCCCAAAAGAAAACCCGGAGAGACATTTCAGGTTCATCAAACATACTGCATGGTCCCAAACAAACTCAAAACGCAATGCTTACCTGAGGCCCAGGGTTACATACCGGGAAGTGCCATCATCCAGCAAAATTCTTATCTTCCAGGTTCCAACCGTCATAGATTTTGTAGCAAGATTAAACACGTATTGGTTAGCAGTTTCATCATACCTAAACAGGTTTCCCGTCGAAGCCTGGCTTGTAGACACAGCATCAACCTCTGTTCCCATAACGCCATTGCTTATTTTAGACAGGTAAATTTTTGCAACCGCAGTCTTAACAAAGTTCCCACTAGCGTCAGTTAGCTTAAACTTTACCGGAACCGTGCTTCCGAGCTTGAAGACACTTGTGCCATCGGGGTCAATTGGCCTGAGGATTCCGCTGTAAGAATACTGGACGCTGTAGGAGACAGTTTTTTCTGCAGTGTTACCCGCATTATCTGCTGAAGCAACCGTAAAGGACTTAATGCCAAGGCTTGCAGTGTCAATTAGGCTTCCGAGTTCAACCGCTCCCGTGCATGAGGTGACTCCGCTGAGAGCGTCGGTGCATTCGTAATCGGCAAGGACCTGCTGGTTGAGGAAGTAAACGGCTCCATCTGAAGGTGTGGCGAGAGTTATCATTGGAGGGCATATATCCTCAGACACTTCAACCAATGCCGACTTAATGTTGTTTTCAAGCTCAAACTCGTTGGGCGCTGAAACCACTGCAATGGTAAGGTTGCTTAGACCAGTTAGCTCAGGAACAACGGTAAAGTTCAGTTCAACAACTTCGCCAGGACCAATAATGCCTATTGTTTGTGTATCAATTAGCTCATCGTTTAGAAAAAGTCTCACTGGAAGGGCTACATTTTTAATTTCTCCGTCGTTTCTTACCTTCACTGAAACTTTATTCTCGACTCCCATCTGCATCCTGGGAGGAACTGTCCACTCAAGCAGATTATTGTCCACCAAGTCCCTGCGAGTAACAATAACTGGAAGCGCATAGTCCCTGTAAATCCTTTCCGAACCTTCATATCCAGAAAGGTTCATATTTATATAATACGCCCCTAGCTCCGTGCTTGCGGGAATGCTTACTTCATACAAAAAGTCCCTGCTGTAATCAGAGGGGGTATTGCCAAGCACCACATTCTCTAGGTCGCCTCCCCCAAGCAGTATCCCTTCGGGCACCCTAAAGGTAACATTTACTGCGGTATTTTCACCGGAAAGTATATCATTGACTAGACGCAGAGTAACCTTAGTCTCAGAACCTCTTTCTGTGACCACTACATTTGGATACACTTGAAGCTCAGTATTTAGCTCTGTAGAACGAGTCATAACACTGAAGTTAAGCCAGACATCCTTGTAGTAGTCCAAGTGCTTGTCTGAGTAATACTTAGTTGGGAACAGCATGATCACAGTATGGGCATAATTTGCAACATCTTCCGTGCTGGAAACCAGGCTTTCTTTCGGATAGTATTCATATTCTGGTATCAAGCCCGGAAGGCTCTCCTCACCGACAACCAGAGCCCCCATTGCAAGGTCTACATTTTCAAAATTCTGGGGACTTAAGAGCCCATAGGAAATATTGTAGATCTCCTGATTTCTGGGGTGAAATATTGAGATTATGAAACTTGGCGTCTGAGGGGCTCCTGTGTAGGGAGTATAATCTTCTACCAGCACTTTTGCAGTCATATCTGGTATCTCGAGTTCGGTCACGCTTGGATAAATCATACTTGTGTCCATAACCTCCATCAACCTTGGCTCAGACCTTATGTGTATTTGCACCTGCTCAGGCAAAGCGTCCACCGAAAAGCTGTAAACCGGGTCATCATAACCGGTAAGGTATGGGTCACCCATATAGTAAAGCTGGTTGGAATTGAACCCTGCAACCTTCTGTGCCTCTTCGTACTGAAGCCATGCATCGAGTCCTGCAGCAATAATCTTAACCCATTTCAGGTATTTCTTGATTTTCTCGTAATCTATGGTTCCTGTCTTGACCTTGACTTTTGAGGTCCAGACCTCCATATACTCCATCTCAAGGGACTCATAGTAGAGGTATTCTTCCACTAACCCACTTGCGAAATCTTCATACCTGCTATATTCCAAATACTCCATACTTACCGAGATATACTCGTATCCGGAAAGAGTTATCTCCTCAAAGACATCAACGGACTTAAAAGTTTCATCTTTAAGGTATCCAGCGACATCTTTAATGTCACTAGGAACATCTGCCCAAGGATCTTCAATAACATCTACGGCAAGACCTCTCAAGGTGAGAGCAACGTCTTCAGAAACTATTATTGAATTGATGCTATCTGAAGACCCGAGATAGTTCTCCATATGCATCTTACCCTCGAGGCTTGGCTCAATCTCAACCGGAAGCACACCCTCACCAAACTCCACAAGGTCTATGACAAAGGCAGCAAGATTCATTGCAGCATTATTCAGGCTCATCTTGGAAGGATAATTGTCTGCCTCATAGACAACCGTGTCTGAAACAGGCTGATTATGCGTTGCCATCGTCTTTGTTGTATCTGCCAGCAAGGTATGAACACTGCTAGGCTCAAATCCATACCTCAGGAATTCATTCCTGGCAATCACAGGTTCTGGGACAAACAGGAAGAGTACAATGTCCTTGAAAGAAGTCATTATGCCTCTAAGGTTGGTATTTTCAATTTCAATATCTCCAACTTTTCCAAGAACAACTGTATCTATATCGCAAATATCGTCAACCCCCTGCTGGACATCCTGGTCAATCGTATTCACATTAATAGCTCCCTTCCAAAGGTCCCACTCTTCATGGAAACCCGTAATTATGGCACCAATATCCAAATAGGCATAAATCTTCCCACGGTCTTCTGTCCTCTCGGCATTTATTCCAAATTCAAGACCGAAGTTAAAAATGGTTCTTCCAAACTTTAATCCTGCCATCGAAGGATTCAGGCTAAACTCTGCAAGGGGGAACTTTCCTGCTTCAAGACCTAAGTAATAGGTATGTCCTAGAGGAATTAAGGTCCCAATTCGGTAATAGTCATAATTATCCTTTCCAGCCTCATCTCTAGCGTCATTGCCAATCGCAGGAGACACCTGAAGCAGTGGATTTTCGTCTATTGCCACAAGCATCGCCGGCTGAGATTCGGTCCGGTCACCAAAGCTTTCTTTTGAATACTTTCCAGTCGAATTTAAAGCAAGGAAGTATTCTTCACCCCGATAATGCCTTGAAACAAAAGTTTCTCTGTCTTCGCCTCCCCAGGTTCTGAGAACATTAATGGAAGAAGCCAAAGCATAACTCATATATGAAGATCGGTATGCCTTAGTAGTGACTATATTGCTGTAGGTTTGGGTTGCATGGGGTATCGCACCAACTATGAGCGGCTTTTTGTTTGATGCTCTTGCGGACTTTATGTTTCCTTCTACCTGAGAGATTACTTCAGCATCTCCTTTCAACCCGTTAAAAACCACAAACCGGGCATTTGGATATTTTGCCGCAACTTCCGTCAAACCCACTAACTCAAGCACGGACAGCTTTTGCACCAAGGCTTTAACTCTTTCCGGGTCGGAAACACCAAATCCTTCATCACTAAGGCTTTCGAAATATTGCTGCTCAAAAATCGGGTAGGCAATCACCACTTCATTCCCGTTATGGCTCAACTCATAGGGCTTTATATCATAATACCTGACCTCTCCAGCCACAGGATATTCCTGGCCAAAAACATCAATCGGCACAGCCTCAAAAGGAGTAAGATAAACCTCCTGATTCAATACATAATCTCCCAGCTTAACCACTAATTTATATCCAGAGCCAATGCCTGCGCTTTCCGGAACAGAGAAAATCTCACCCGATTTTATATAGGCATATGAACCCTCCTGCTGTATTATTGTGTCCAAGTCTTCCGAAAATTTAAGCGTGCTCCCCTGATAAAGTTCTACACTAATCTGCGAATCTGTAGAAACGGTACCATTGACTAAGATATCTAAGTAATGCGGTTTTTTCAAAGTCAAATATGCGGTGGATTCTTCTTGACCAATACTGGAATATAGTGGGTTATATTCCTCATCAAAAAGCAAAATATTTGCGGAAATTATGTTCTGAATGGGTTCCTCTGTTCCATCGCCAGTTTCAATATCTCCAAGCTTCACGACTGGCTCTTTTGATGCCACCTGCATCATGAATAGGTCGTCCCATTTATTGTTGTCTGTCGAATAGGAATCGCTGCCTATTGAATTTCCAAGAGAAACGTACCCCTCAGCAGAAGCCCATGCAGTGGTGCTTCTTTTTGTCCCGTCAAACCAAAGACCCATTCCACTCCCGTCATATAGGAATTCTTCAGAAATCCACCTATCCTGCATCGGCGAGTAAATTCCAAAACTCAGTGGCCCATCATGGCCTTCATAGAACCCCGGATAATTATTCCGGTCACCATGCAAAAAATAGACTGCATTAGGGTTAATTCCAACGTAAGGCACTTCCCGGAACATGAAAGTTCCTGCCCCTTCACCGCCAGCGCTGTCCTCCTTGTTCCAGGTCTTCAGCTTTATCCTGAATGGCTGATTAATACTGATTCCATTGGAAGCGGCGTTCATGTAAACAAAAGCATATCCATATTTGCAGTCTGCCTCTCCCGGAACCCCGCATTCCGGAGTCTCCAGATACCCATTATTCTCAAAAATATTGGCCTCTGAATTGACTTTGGTCCAGTATGGATCCAGACTTCCGTCATTGAAATCCTCAAAGAAAGGGAAAACCAAGTTGCCATTGCCAATGTTCGTGAGAGTCGAGTTACCATAATACATATAAATGGATGTCTCTCCACCAGCAGGAATTGATGGAATCTTTACCCACACAACGGCAGAGCTTACGTTGTAAGACTCTATCCAGTAATTTAACGGGCTTTCGCCAAGGTCAGTAAACCTAAGGTCGCCATAATCCTGCCTCATGAAAAAATCATAAGGAACCTGCAGCAACACAGGATAATTTGCAAGATCCTCGGAACTCTCGCTGTTGTTTATTATTATTGTTCTCCTCACCGAGCCCTCAAGCCAATCAAGAGGTGCTTTCGTGACGCTAAATTTGTAAAGCACGTCTGGGGCTTCAGCTTCATTGACACTGGTTGGGCCCTGCCCAGCCAGAGTTCCAGTTACACTGACTGAATCAGTATCGAGCACTATCCAAGTTGAAGGGTGTACTGTTGACCAGGTCTTGCTTGCATACAATTCTATTTGCTGGGGATAGCCCGAAGAAGAGCCATACCTTACCTGATTGGTCAGTCCCCAGTAGCTTCGCTGCAACCATGTGACGCCATTATACCGGTAATAAGTATTCTCATTGTTGTCATTGTATAGGCTACCATACACCAGGTAGTTTCTTGGGCTGCTATCGATATTGAAGGTCACACTTACAGAACCCTCGCTATATTCGCATATCGGAAAGAGAATTGAGTACTTGCATGCGTCACTTCCAGTGCCCCAAGGCCAGTTGTGGAAGCTGTTTGAGGTAGCATCGAATTCAGAAGCAGAAATGTAGTACCCGAGCACATAAACTCCGTCCGTGAAGTTGCTTTTGTAAACCGGTGCCTTTGATAGAGTTGCTCCGGACCCTATTGCACCACTGGAGGCTAGGCTTGTAACCGTCTGAGCAAGCACATCATAAGAAAGAGTCTTTGTGGAATCATATTGAGCGCAAAAATGCGTGTAGTCTGGGGTCTGGCTAAGGCCAAAACGATCCTGCAGATTTATGGAAGGCATCATGACACCCAGGGCTGAGCCTTCGCTTGAAGAATTTGCAAGGAGGTAAATCTTACCTGAAACCTTGTCCAGTTTTGCATAGAAGTGATATTCTCCCAAGTTCCAGTATCCCGTAGGGTATACCCTCCAGACCACATCGCTCCCCCGGTCCAAAATTATATTTGAAATCCTGCTTGAGTCCACAGTGCCTAGGTTTGTAATAGTGTCAGACACTTCAAATTGGCCTGATATAGAAGCCGCAGATACCGAGGCAATATTAAGTGAAAACGCAAATAGGAAGGCAAGGAAAATTTTTGAAATACTGCCCCCATCGAAAAATATTTTGGACATTTTATCCTATAATCATAACTGCCTCAAACGTTATATATCATTTCGGACTTTCGAAGATGATTGCATAACGGGAGCATTACGGGTGAAATGTCCTCATGATAAACATTATAGCCCTAGGGGGGGATCGAACCCCCGACCTCGGGTTTACGAAACCCGCGCTCTTTGCCGGAAGCCTGAAGGCAAGCTTCAACCAGCTGAGCTACTAGGGCATAACATTAGTCAGAATATTCAAATTTAACAGGTTCGCCTTCCAATCCCGCGACACGATAAGTCAAATACAAAAAAGTTACGCCAGAAACACAAATCCAAGACACCATTTATACCTGCATTCAGGATTAAGTTATGATGAAATCAAAGGGTGTTCAGTACGAGTTTGTTGGTATCGCCTTCCCCAAGACGGAATCTTACGAGCGCATGTTCTCTTGCAAAGATTCTTCCAAGCCACAACTGGAGTGGGGAGGAGGACATCTGACCGATACCTTTACTTGGGAAGATTATGGTTGTGAAGCATTTCTTACTCCCAGAGAACTCGTTAACCTTAGTGCCTTTGAGGGAAAGCCCGTATTGGAATTGCTAGAAGGAAGCACAGATATGCTAAAAAAACAGGTTTTGGACCTAGTGAAACCTAGCATTGATGCCCTAAGAAACAAAGACTATCCTGGCCTTGAAGGCATACTCCTTGCAAAGGGTACAAATACCTATCTGGTGGGTGCCTTGAATAGTAGCGAGGAATACGCCCCTCCATTAGATATGCTGCATAGTTTTGGGGGTAGGGGGTATTCCAACTTCTCAAAAGACCAGGTGGCCTTAAGCAGGCCTGAAGAAAGTTCAAAAAGATGCGGTCATTCAAAAGGAAAAACTGCCTTGCAGACCTTATGCCTCTTCGGTACATTGGCAGATCTATCAGAACAGGTGGTTAAAAAGCCGGGGCCTTACGGGGAGGAACTGTCATTCATTTACGCTCCAGAAACAGCTTCCAAATTTAATGGTGGCATAGCTCTCCTTGACCAAACATATTCCCACAGAGAGCCACTAAGAGCAGTACTTCGCTAAACTGGCAGACCTGTTAAATCTTCAAATTTATCTCCTTTAGCTTCTCCCTTACAATTGGGCGCAGTTTTGGCAGACCCAGCACTCATCCTTTCCAATTGAGGTCGTTTAAGCCCAAAATAAGCTAAATTACGGTAGCGCGGATGATTTTGACTTCATTTGCCGGCCTGTCGCCAGGACCGGTCTGGACTTTTCCAATTTTGTCCACGACGTCCATACCCTCGACGACTTTTCCGAAAACCGGGTGCCTGCTCGATGCAGGGGGCTTGTCCCAGTCTAGAAAGGTATTGTCAACAAGGTTTATGAAAAACTGGCTTGAGCCGGAATTCGGCTGGCCTGTGTTTGCCATTGAAATGGTTCCCCTGACATTTGTGCTTCCGTTCACGAACTCATCCTGGATTTTTGGAATCTTCGGGTCGCCGTAGCCGGTTCCTGTAGGGTCGCCGCCCTGAATCATAAAGTCGGCTATGACCCTGTGAAATACTGTCCCATCATAAGTGCCATTTTTGACAAGGTTCTCGAAGTTTCCGGCAGTTATCGGCATATTGGAATAAAGCTCTATCGTGATGTTTCCCATATTAGTCTCAAGAAGCACTCTTTTGGCTGCATTTTCGTTTCCAGGCGCGGTTTTTCCTGCCATAAAAAATGCTCCAAAAATAATTATAAACACAAGCAGGCCCAACAAGGCAATTTTCAGGTTGTTTGGTTTTTTTGGCTTTTCCTCCTGCTCTTTCAAAGTACCTGTTTCTGCCTTTGCATGAACGCGCCTTTTCGCCATAAGTTAATCTGCAATTTAAAAATAGACCTTCTATTCTTCTAAGGCCTGCTTTACCTTTTCAAGCCCTGCGCCTTCCCTCAGGATTCTTTTTCCGACCAGGTCAACCACTGTCGAGGGCTGCCCAAGCCCGCAGTTTCCGGTTAAAACAAAATCCGGCTCCACGGCCAGCTCTTCAGGCGTCTTTGCGTCCGACCCTCCAGCCAAGTTTGCCGAAGTTGCTGTTATCGGAAAGCCCGCGCCAAGGATAATTTTGTTTACTGTATCGCTTTCAATCCAGCGCACCCCGATTGTCCCCGTGCCGCCCGTCAGAAGGGTCGAGACAAATTCTGTCGCAGGAAGTATGAGTGTTACCGGCCCCGGAAGAAGCTCTTTGGCAATACTGCGGTTTTCAGGCGACAGGTAAGCGACCCGCTCAAGCATCTCAATGCCTGAAACCATGACCGAAATGGGCTTACCAAGCGGCCTTCTTTTAACTTCAAAAACGCGCCTGATGGCATTCTCATCAAAGATGTTTGCACCAAGGCCGTAGACTGTGTCCGTTGGGTAAGCGATAACTCCCCCCAGCTTTAGCACGCCAATGGCTCTTTCTGTGTCGTCCATAATTTAGAGAGAAATATAATCGCCGAGGGCAGGATTCGATTGCAGACCGCCAATCAGCCAACTTCGCGGTGATATGCGAATTTGGTTTTCTTTGACGTTAAGGACTTTCTTTTTCTAAAAGAAAGTCTTTACCTGCGCTCCTTGTGGGAACCTGGTTTCCTAGGCTTTAAGTGCGCCGGATTTATGAAAAAGCCCGGGGCTTTTTCGAATAATCCTTTCTTTTGCGCATGGGGCTTTTCTTTGGAAAGAAAAGCTTCACTCAAGCCAGGCGCGTTAACCGCTCCGCCACCTCGGCATAACTTAAATTGAAAAGTTCTTAATTCTAGTTTTTTGGGCAAAATCAGCCGCATTCGGATATATATGACCAGGCCTCGAAGCCCAGTGGAATAATAACCCTGAAGATGTCCGTTGAAAGGCACTCTGCGGAAAGTATCTTGCCAAAACAGCTCTGCCCCGGCTCAAGAAATTCCGTTGAAATGCACGAAGAGCCGCTTACACCACCCTCCCAGTCGATAGGGGACACCGGTTCGCTGTTTATATAGGTTTCAAGCCCCGACATGGAAATATCCACAAGGTTGTCGTCTGCGGCCTTTACCTGAAAACATATGTCAGAGCCGCACTTGTAGGAGGAAATTACCCTGATTTTCGGGTCCGGGTCTTCGATATTAGTAAAGTTTATTATTGCTGAAGGTGCGCCGCCACCTCCGCCGCCATCACCCGAAGCTCCTCCGCCTCCGCCGGGAGCTCCCCCAGTGCCTCTACTATCATCTCCTTCTTCTTCCTCTTCATCATCTTCATCGCCTTCTTCACCCGATTCTCCAGAATTCTGGCCGCTGGAAGAAGTTTCTCCATTGCCAAGGCCATTTTTCAGGTCATCTGTGCCCGAAGGGGTTTTCGAAATGCCTGGAAAAGGCGCATTTTCGTTGTACATCTGGATGCAAAAGGATGCCGCCAGGATAAAAACAAGGGCAAGTATTGCAGGAAATGCCGTTTTAGCAGAAATTGCCGGAATTCTCCTAGCCATAATAATACTCGCTGCTATTTAACAAACCAGACCCCCAACCTAGATTCTGCCCTTGTAGTGGGAAGCGGATCGAACCTTTACCTTGCCCTTCCTGAGCCCCGAAACGACCTTTGGAGCCTTCTTCATCGTCGCCGAAATCCAATCCCTCGGGAATCTGGAATCCTCATAAATGTCCTCGACAATATCCCGCGTAAGGTCGTAAGGAACCTCAACTACCATGACCGAATTTTCGGAAATCCCGTCCCGGTAGCCCACGATCCTGCCTGTTGAATCGACCTTTATGGTGTAATAGCCCAAAGGTGATCCCCTTCTGTCCGTAAAAACATACCCGTACTCTCTTTCACCAAAAAACTTCCCGATTACGTCCGAAGCGTCCCCCCTCCGGTCAGCCCAGTAGTCAACCATTTCATTCTTCAGAGCGATAATCTGTTTCATAAGTTCTTCAGCATCCGAACTCTGGGAGGCGTACTTCGGGCTCTCTGGCCTTTCAGCTGCCGGAACCGGAAAATCCCCTCCAGAAGTTTTTTCTTCCATAATCAGACCGTGCCCGAGGGTATTTAAACGCGCATTATGTCGTTTTTTGTCGAAAATTCAAGGCAGATAATGCAAACTGGACAGGCAACCATTTGCCCACGGGCTGACAAAACCCCGTCCTTCAGGGACGAGCCAAAACCCAATACTTCAAAAAACCTGCAAAAACCAAAACTAAACTCATTTGTCTCAAAACTATATTTCCGCACTAGAACTATAATTTCTGAACTTTTTCTGCCTTCATTCCTTTGTCGCCTCGTACCGGCTCAAAAGAAACCTTGTCTCCCTCGCCAAGCATAGTGCCTTCTTTCAACGCGCTTGAGTGAACAAAGTAGTCCTTTCCGTCTTCACCGCTTATGAACCCAAAGTTCTTCATTACATTGAAGAATTTTACTGTTCCTTCCATCTATAAATCACTATTTAGTTTAAAAGACTGAATTTGAAATTTGCCCCTGCCGGGATTTGAATTCCCTACCCACTTCACGTCTGAATTTCGCGAAGCGGTAACCTCCTTTTCTTGGAGTTGTCAGACCTTCTTTTTCTAAAAGAAGGAATGACCCCGGGTCTCCGCCTGTCTCCTTGTCATCGGCCTGTTCGGCCTCAAACCTTTCCCATCCCTTGAAATATGTTTTCTTGGGTGCGCCAGGCCTCCTTTTCAAAGAAGGGCCTGCTCGAAAGGGCGATATCCTGGACCGAGCTAGACTACAGGGGCATAAAGTAGGTTAGGAAATAAACTTAAAACCCCATCTTTAAAGCTGCTCTAAGTACTCCCTCTCAGCAAAATGAAGCGGCCCCGGGACAATAATCACGCATAATGTGCAGTCAAAATCAAGAAAATCCCGGACTTTGCCCCACTTCAGCGCTTTTTCGGGGCTTCCTGCCCTGCAAAAGACAAGCACTTCCGTGTCCTCGGAGATTATGCCCTTTTTGCCCCGCCCCTCCATCTCAAGAAGCTTCTTTAGCCCTTCCGAGCACTTCATAAGCTCCTGGCCCTGAATATCCAGCAAAAAGAGAGAGTGCGCCCCTATCCACAGGTTCTGCTCCAAAATCTTATATGGCGCATCGGTCTCGTAGTGGGGAATCGTGGCAGTCCTGCCAAACTTGTAGACCTGCAGGCCCGTCTCGCCAAGGGCTGAAAATATGGAGCTTGAGTGGATTACTTCCACCTTAACGCCCTCCTTTCTGGCTTCAGTAATGATTGACGAGTGCGTCGTGGCAATCAGGGGGTCACCCGGCACGAGAACACATACATCTTTTTCCTTTGCCTCGCCAATGAGTTTTGACATATTATCCTCCATGTCAGGCCTGGCAAAATCCTCTGCCTTCAGCCCAATCTTTTCAAGGTCTCCCTTCCACAAGCTTGTGTACCTCTCAAAATAAACCCTGCTGCACTTCCGGGCAGCTTCAAGACCTTTGAGGGCTATGTCTCCCTCATCCCACAGCCCCGCTCCAATCAGGTATAGCATAAAATTATCCTACAATAGCTTCAAATTGCCGACCAGTTTATCAACTCTTTCCTCCTCGGCAGGCCCTATCCCAAGGCAGGTTATTGTTGAAGAAGGTATCTGAGTCAGGCCCGCGTCCATTATCAGCTCATTTGGCAGGCCCCTCTCTCCCGCCATGCGCCGAAAAGCCAAAAGCTCTTTTTCGCCATTCACCTTAAGAACAATCTTCTTGCAGCCCTGCGCCTTCCATTTGCGCTTTATTCTGGAATCCACCTTTTCATAGGCAGCCAGACTTGCGTGCGACGCCTGGGCGGCAATCTTTCCCTTTCCCATCTTCAGGTCAGTCCTCACAAGTATTGCCTGCTTGTAGCCCTCGACGGAATCTTCAGCCATATTATACTTACTGGTGGGGGCTTATAATAGTCATAGTGGTTGCGTCATCGTAAAGCACATTATACGTCGCCTTTGCCCGGAGATCTACTGTGATTGTATTGGACAGGCCATCGTCAGGGAACCCAGTGACCTCAACCTTCAGCCGCCCGTATAATATTTCCGGGTCGCCCTTCTTTTCCAGCCTGAGGTCTCCTTTGCCGCCAACATACTTGATCGTGCATACCCCGTCCTGGCAGATGCAGCCGCCGGTTCCTTCTTCTTCGCTTGCCTGGCCATTGCAGCTTAGCGCAAGGTATTGGCAGTTGTCGCCGCCCGCGCAAGTAATTGTCACTTCATCCATAACCGTCCCGGACCTTTCCATTTGCGCCCTTGCCTTGTAAATCGGCTCTCCGGTAATTATCACCGGCGTTCCCCGCTTATTGTGGCAGTCCTCTGCATCGGTTGCGGCAATTGTTTTTGCAGGGTCTTCACCATCCTGACATGACTGATAATGCTCACTTGCGCAGTCAAGCGCGTCTTTTGCGGAAATCCTCTTTGTGGGGTCTGCCTTGTCAACGCAGAAGTCATAATACTCAGAACCCTTAATCCATTTCCACTCAGATGAAATGGGGTTTTCGGGGTAATCCTCATATGCTTTGTAAAGTGTATCCAAAGCCCCATCGCCAACCCGGTAGATGCTGTCCATAGTGTCATACTTGCCCCTGAAAGTTATCGTTCCGCCGTCATAGTCCTTCTGGAGCCGCACCTGTATTATACGGTAATTGTAGTCGGTGTCTTCCGCGGAAAGAGGAGTTGTAGTGTGCATGAGAATTGCCATCGGAGCTGCCGCTTCCTTTGCAGTAACAACATTATACTGGTGGGTTTCATTCAAACTCTTTATTATCTCAAGAGGCAGCTTTGCCTCAGTCTCATAGTCATACGAGAAAAGGGTCCTCATTTTCGCGGTTATAAACGGCTTGTTTTTTGCGTATGTGCAGTTGTCAATCATCCAGGGGTCAGAAACCTTGCCAATAAGCCGGTATTGGCCGTTCTCGGTCGGCCTTACAAGCTCGTGTTTCTGGCTCGGCTTACTTAGGACTTCCTTGAATACCTCTTCCTCGCAGACCCTGAATTTCACGTCTTCAGTCGTGTCTACCGAAATCTCCACGTTTTTTGCCTCATAGCCGCCCTGGTTTTCAAACTCAAGGGAAATCTCAATCGGGTCGCCGGCAGCGATTTCCTTTTCAGGGAAGATTCTTTTGCCGGTAACTTCAAGCCCCAGGTCTTCGGGCTGCTGCTCGACCTCCTTTTGCTGGTCATTCATCACGCACTCCTCATCGTATGCCTGCTGGTCGGTCATTATGAGAAGTGTGCAGTGAAGCGTGTGCGAGGTCATTGTTTTCAGCTCATCGAAATTTTCGACTCCCGTCGCTTCTGTCAGGGGCGTGATTATATATTCAGCATAAGTACCGTAGCCAAAGTAGCCGACAGGAAGGACAAAAGCAGCCAAGACGCCAACAGCAAGAAGGGGATTTCTCGCGGGGTAAGCGACAAGCAAAACAAGGACTGCGTCAATTACAACCATCCCCCCAAGCCCGTTCCAGTCATGGAAGTAGTTCAAAAAAAGCATCGTGCAAAGCGAAATTATAATGCCGCAGATTGTTGCGTTCGGAAGCGACCGGTTATATGGCTCTCTTCCCGCGCCTCTCCAGTAGGAATCAGCATCGGTCTTTTTGAAATATAGCCGGTCCCGTATGGAAATAAGGTAAACTAAGATTACGACAAAAACTACGCCCCCCACAATGAAAACGGTTTGGTCTACCATAGTCACCACCCGGAGTTAGGAGACCTTTGCGCTCTCCTTGCCTCCGAAACTGTTTTGTCTACCATTTCCTTTTCTTCCCTAAATGCCTCTCGCTCCTTCTTGAGCCGCTCTTCCTCAAGCTTTTTCTCTTCCTCTGCCTGTTTTTCCATCATTTCAAGACCCGCAAAGGCAGACTCCATTTTCTGCTCTGTACGCTTCTCCTGCTCATTATTGAAATCACGCATCTCCCTCTGCATTTTGTTCTCTATTTCCTGTTCCCTAAGCGCCCTTTCTTCGGGGGATATGTCCTGCTGGTCCAAATAAGCATCTGAACCCACACTCTTGGAGGTTCCACCAAGTCTCCTGACCACTGGAGGTCCACCCTCCTTAGACCCTCCTTCAGAACCCCCATTCACTCCATCCTCAGTCTTCTCTTCGGCGCCCCTCTTATCTGCCGGGCTTGCCGAAGCAGGAGTTCCTCCACCGGAACCCGACGGCGCTGGCTCTTTTCTTGGCAACATTACTGGCAATGTGTCCTTGGGAGTCGCTCCAACCCAAAGGTAAATCAAAAATAAGGTATTAGCAAAAGCAATGAGGGAAAACTGGAAGGTGTCAAACATCTCGATATTTGCCGCCATTGTGAAAAACCTCACGAAGTACCAGCCAGCAATAAACACAAGTATCGAAAGCGGAATGCTGCTCATCGCAAAGTCCCCTGCAGGCCTCAAAAATGAGTTTACAATGTTGCGGAAGTATCCGTTCCTCCACCCGATAAGCGCAGAGGCAATAAAGACGGGAAGACCCATCACAAAGTAGCCCCCGACAGTCAGGTATCCTCCAAAAAGCATTCCTCCAAGAGTCAAAAACGCGTCGAAGTGAATCTTGCTCATCAAACGGACAGTACCTAGAGAAAACCTCCTAAAGGACCTCTTGCCCCCCGATTCGATTTCCTTTATCTCCTTTTGCTCGAGGTTGTGCAGCTTGTGCTTTTCTATGCTGTCAAATGTTTTCTTAAGCTCTTCTTCCTCTTCCTTAATTTTCTTCTCATCAAGCTCGAGCTTCTTTTCTTCTTCCTCTACCTTTTCCGCAGCTTCCTCAGCTTTTTCCGCTGCGTTTTTTGCTTCATGCGCCGCGCCTTCTGCCGGGTTCGAGCCAGCCGGAGCGGCGCCCCCTCCACCTCCGCCGCCATGCCCCCCAAAACCGGAAAGGGCGGCAGTGAGGTGCTGCTCTGTAATTCCCTCTCCAGCAAGGCGCTGGCGCAGTTCGGAAAGTACATTAACCGAGTCGGTTTTCCATAAAACGTCTGAAGGTCCCCCTGCCTTGGAGTAGCCATCCCGCTCGAAGTGATCTACAAACTCAAATACGGCACCGTAAATATTCCATATCTCAGAAACTACCTTATTAGCATTATGGGGCAGATAAGAATAACCCAAGACCTTGCACATCTCATTTAGTTGATGGTCATGATTCAGGATAGTTTCGTCTTTCACGATAAAATTCTTTTCCCTGAATTTCCTAAGGGCGGGCTCGTTTCTGATTGCGTCATTTAGTATTTCCACAGCATGGTGAAACCTAAAGCCAAGTTCAGGACGTCCAAAATCAACCATAATATATCCTCAAAAGTATTGTATTTGATTCTTTCTATAGGGATAACTATTGCGGAGTCGTTTCAACCTTCTTCTCAGTATTTTGCGTTCGCACCTTTTCCGCAAGCTCCGGCAGGAACTGCTTGAATGCCTTTTCAAGCGCGTTGCATTTTATGACCATATCTTCAAGCTCCTCCTTGGTTGCGGATAAGCTCTGCTTAAGCTCGTCCAGATTCTTGTCCCTCTTCTGAAGGGAAGAAAGCATCAGGTTTTTCAGGGACTCGTTTTCCTCGCGAATCTTGCCAAGCTCCTTATTCAAAAACTCAAACTTCTGGTCGGCCTTCTCGAACTTTTCCTCGACGACTCCTTCGACAACCTCCTCTATTATGTCTGTCGGGTTCCCTGCCTCTGCCTCCAAAGGGACAACGCCGCCACCAACCTGGATATTCATATTCGGCTGAGGCATCAGCGTTTCCCTTGTCGCAAGGTTTGGCGCCTGGGGCGGCATCTGCTGGGGAGCCATGCCCATTGGACGCTGCACCATTCCCTGAGGCGGTCCCCCCTGCATACCCTGCTGAGGGTAAGGCAGCCTTGCGCCAGCCATTCCGGGTCCGCCCCCTCCCTGGAATCCCTGCTGGCCGCCCATTGGAGGCCCCATTGGCCCCCTCTGCTGAGGCGGACCTCCAGGGCCCATTCCTGGCCGGGGAGCCATTCCCGGGTTCATCCCGGGGTTCATGCCGCCCTGAAGCGGCTGCTGGCCGGGGCTGTTTCTTAAAACCTGAAGCATCGCCTTTTCTATCGACTCGAAAGAGTGGCCCTGCTTTTTCAACTCTACTATTATCTCTCTGTCTGCCTTTCCCTGGGACTTGAGACGCTTTACATCCTCTATCGGGATAGTCCCGGTTTCTTCACCCTTATGACCGAACGGTAAGTGCATCGTCAGCTTTAAGTTTTTTCATCTCCCGATTGAATTCATTCCATGTCACGAACTCGTGCTTAATCGGGGACAAAAGATTTATCAGCTCAGAAAGCTCCTCTACTTCAGTTTTCTTTGCGAACAGCTTTTCCTTTTCGTGGACTTTAAGGAGGTCATTTTTTAACTCGGCAAGCGTTTGCTCGATTTCTGAAAGTTGCTTTTCCACCTTTGAAAACCTCTCCGAAACAAGAGACTCTGTCTTTAGCTTTTGCTGGTCGATTGTCTCGAATTTCGTGTTGAATGTCCTGAATTGCTCGTCAAGAGTCCTGAGCCGCTGAGTGTGGCTGTTGGCCCGCCGGACAAGCTCTTGAAGAACTAAAGCATCCTGAGCATTATCACCCATAATATGTTTTAGCCATTTATATATTATCCATTATCCAGATGCAAAACAAGTGTGCCCTTCGGGAAAACCCCTGAAGTGGGGCAGAGGCATAAAGTTCACTAAATCATAAATTATATCTATCTAGTTATGCCCTGCGAGTACACTTTCAAAAACAATATTCTTAAAATCGACTGCATGAAGTGCATCTACAGCTCTTCCATAGAGGACTTCCCCCAATGCATGTCCGCCGTAATAAACCACCTAATGGCAGTAAAGGATGCAAATGCAATCATACTTGTAAAGGACAGGGAATACGAGTACGACTTTGAGCAGACCCAGATGCTTGTCGAAATCGCAAGGGCAATCGAAAGGTCGACCCGCGACCTCAAGACTACTTCTTATGGAAACCTTGTGACAACCAAGTGCGACAGGTGCGTTTCCGAGCGGCTGGATTTTCTCCGAAACCTCGTGCTGATAAAGCTGAAGTCCGACCCGGTAGGCGCTTATGTAAAGCTAATACGAAAAATACGCCATCTGAAAGTCCTCTCTGAAAGGACAAAAGGAATATGCAAAGATTGCTATGCCCACTACCTTAATAATGCGCTCATTCCTCTAAGAGACCTCCTCGAGGAGACAAAGCTCATAAGAAAAGCCCAGGACCTTCTTCCTGGCTACAAGGTAGGCGAGAGGACTATCTACCGGCAGCTATTCATACCTTCAGTAAGGCCGAGGTTCACCTACACGAAATACATGGCAACGCCTCCCGACCAGTCGGAGCTTATTGACAGCTACAAGGTAACTGACGCAAAAGTCGAGATATATAGAATACCCCGGGAAGTGAGGTGCCTTTACCAGCTCGTGCCAATAGAATTCCGGCTTGAGGAGGACGAATACAATCTTCTCGACAAGGCAAGGAGGTACATGGCAAACCACCGCCCAATGGAGCGTGAAGAGCTTGCTTCCGAAGAGGTAAGGCAAAGCTTCTACAACATCGGGCTTGACATGCTCAGGGAAATCGCGTCACAGGACAACATGACTTTGGAAGATGACCGCCTCAAGATTATTGCAAGGGTTCTTGTCAGGTACACTGCAGGAATCGGGATACTGGAGCTTATACTTTCTGACGACAACGTGCAGGATGTTTACGTAAACGCCCCGCCAGGCACTTCTCCAATCTACCTTCTGCACGGAAAGTTCGGCGAATGCAGGACAAACATCGTTCTCACTCCCGAAGACGCAGAGCTTCTCGCCACCCGCCTTCGCCTTTCCTCCGGCCGGCCGCTTGATGAGGCAAACCCTGTTCTCGACACTGAGCTTTCCATCCCCGGCGGCCGGGCAAGGATTTGCGCGATAATGCAGTCGCTATCCCCGGGGGGCCTTGGCTTTGCGCTAAGGCGGCACCGTGAAAGGCCCTGGACAATGCCGCTTTTCCTTACGCAGAAGATGATGACTCCCCTTGCCGCAGGCCTATTATGGTTTATTGTCGACGGCGGAAGGACTCTACTTGTTGGTGGAACCAGAAGCGCCGGAAAAACCTCTCTTTTGGCGGCTATCATCACGCAGATAATGAAAAACAAAAGGATAATCTCTGTCGAGGACACGCTTGAGCTTCCCCTCACCAAATTCAGGGAGCTTGGCTACAATGTCACCCGGCTCAAATCAAGGTCAGTAATTACTATGGTTGAAACAGAGCTCCCTGCAGAAGAAGCCCTTCGAGTATCGCTTCGTCTTGGAGACTCCTGCCTTATTATCGGTGAGGTAAGAAGCAAGGAGGCCCTGGCCCTTTACGAGGCAATGCGTATCGGCGCTATGGCTAACGTCGTTGCAGGAACCATCCACGGCGACAGCGCATTCGGGCTCTTCGACAGGGTCGTTAACGACCTAAAAGTCCCGCCCACTTCATTTAAGGCAACTGACCTGGTGGTAATCAACAACTCGCTGAAATCCGCTGACGGGATGAGGTCATTCAGGAGGACTGTCGAGATAACCGAGGTCCGAAAGCACTGGCAGTCCGACCCCGCAAAGGAAAAAGGGTTCATAAACCTGATGGAGTACAATGCAAAGACCGACGAGCTTGAGCCGACGCCGACCCTTCTTGCAGGCGAAAGCGAGCTTATAAACTCAATCGCCCGAAACGTAAAGGAGTGGAGAAACGAGTGGGATTCTGTCTGGGGAAACATTACCTTGAGGGCAAACGTGATGAAAACCGTTGCCGATATGGCAATCCAGACAAACAACCCGGAGCTTATGGAGGCAAACACGGTAGTGCTCTCCAACAACATGTTTCACATCATGAGCGAGAATGTAAAGAAAGAGACCGGAACGCTTGACACAAAGGAGATTTACCAAAGGTGGCTTGCCTGGTTCAAGGAGTATATAAAAACTGAAGGGCATGGCGTAAATCCCCTTACTGAAAACCCCTTTGAATAGTTGCTTGTAGAGGCACCTGCAGCCAACATCCAACAGCCCTTCTTATAAATTTCACTAAGCAAGCTAAACGTTAAAAACCTTTTTGAGCCAGTCCGCGCCAATGCCGAATATGGAGTTCGTGCCCCCAAGAATCATCTTATCTATGAAAACATACAGGACTACTGAAATCACAATCAGGAAAAGCACGATTTCGACCACAAGCTTTGCAGACATTTCCATAATCTAAGGTGAATATGAGATAATATAAGTTGACCGAAACGCCACATTGCCTGTGCTTTCATCCTCAAACTCCACAGTAACAGGAGAATATTTCTCCCTGTCCCAGGTGGTGGTCCCGGAGCAGGCGCTTATATCAGAGCCGCAGGAAAACATAACTTCAGACACATAAACCCTGTATCCCTCGCAGGAAGCCCCCCTTGCAACATCCCGCACCGCCGTTTCTATTCCACGGCGAAGTTCTTCATAGTCCGATTCGCCAAAGCTGTACACATACTCCCCAAGCTTGCTTGAAACCTCATCTTCGCATTCACTTAATGCAAACCTCACGCCCGTCTCAAAAGCGCGGTAGGCATCTCCTCCCTCCTCCAGGTAAACCTCAATCCGGCCGTTCACGGGAGGCACTTCGTCCGTGTCGCAAAGCTCTATTTTCTGCGTTCCGCTGCTAACCTCAACTCCATTGAACAAAACTTTTGAAACGGAAATTGTGTCTGACGTTGCGCCGCTGACGCCGACCTCAAACCTCCCGTCCTCCAGGGCGCAGTTCACCTTTATTGACTGCCCGCTCAAAAACCACCTTGTTCCGTCCGTAAGCCCAATGGATGCTTTGTTCTGAAGGCAGCGGTATTCATAGCTGCCCGAGCCGGAAAGAACACGGTAGCAACGGTGAGTTGCCGGGGGGTGGCCAGTGCCCGAAGGAGAGCAAAGCGAATTTTCAAATGCCTCCAGACACTTGCCGCAAACCTCTCCCACGCAGTCCAGGGTACCGCACTCGGAGCCAAGAGAGCACGGCTGCCCTGTAGCGCCGGAAGCGCTTGGGCTTCCCGCCGCGAAATTGGAATACCTGTGAATAAACGAAACAGCGCCCCTGCCGCTTCCGGATGGCTCTATTAGAAGGATTATCCCTACGGGCTTCATTTGGCTCTGCCTGCAGGTTCCACCGGGGCAGGAAATTCCATTAAAAACAGACATGGTGGTCTTAAAGCCGCTGCAGGAATCCGGCTTTATCTGGTTAAGCTTTTGCCCGAGGCCCTGGTTTAAAAAGTAGTCGGACATTTCAGTAAAGTAAAAAGCCCCTTCGCTGGAGGCAGATTTGGCAAAGTAATCCTTTGCGCAGTGCCACGCGCCATCAAGATTCAGAAAATCATCATAGGTTATTGAAACCTCCTCCTCGGAGTTTATCTTGTTGGCTATATCCTCATCCGGAATCACGTTCTGAATATTAATGTTGTACTTATAGTGCCATTCGACCTTGGGGCCAGAAGAGTCATAGGTAACTGTGCTTTCCTTCTCCGAAATTTCTATCCACTCGAAGTCCGAGTTTGACGCTGAGTTAAGGTAGCCCTGAGCGGCACTTGAAAGCTTCTCCTTATAGAGGATGGACCACTCGTCATCACTAGGCGCAGCGCTTTCAACTGTGGACCACTCTATTGGATAATCGCCCATTGCAGAAAACATCCGGCTCGACTCTCCCTCAAGGGAATCCCTGATGTTTGATTTTATGAGCTCATACTTCATGAGAAGGTCAGCAAACTTGCTCTCTGCAAGATTTTTGTAGTAAACTGGAGTAGAGCTGGTGCTGGTTCCAAGAAGAATCATGGTTCCCAGGAAGACCAGCGTCAGGATAAGCATAAGCTGGGCTGAAACCGCAACCCCTTTCATGCGGCATCCCTTTCCAGAAAACCACCCACTCCCGGTTCTGTCCGCCCAACTGGCCCCAGATTTTCCAAAAACAGCACTCTCCCTCATATTGAATCAATCTCAAGCTCCATATCGCGAACCACTACATTCCCGCCGTCATCCTCAATCCTGAGTTTTGCCGTGTAAGTGCCGGGGTTCTGGTAGGTGTGCGAAAAGCTATAAGTTTCCGGGCTTATGGGAGTTCCTGCAGCCGGAGGAGTGTTTCCTGTCCTGGATTCCGGAACACTATCCCCATAATCAAGAGTGATAAATTTCACGGATGAGTCTTCAAGCGCTGTTGCCTGAAACTCAACTGTTTTCTCCGTGCCTTTTGCAAACTCAAGCGAAAATTTCTCCCCTTCCCTCCATGCGGTATCTCCCAAAATCCGCATGGCAAAGGTCACCTTGGGCGGGGCATTGAAGACGCACGCTCTCTCCTCTCCAACCGGCTGGATGATTCTGCAGGGGCCAACGCCGCAGGGGTCTTTTGGGCTGCACTCGTCCCTTCCGGGAGTTGCAAAATAATCTGAGCAGCCCCTTATATCCAGGCAGCAGACAACCACGGAAACCCTTGCGTTTTCCTCCTCGTTCGAGAAAACCGGAAGGCCCATCTGAGAGCACTTGTAGGGGTAGTCCTCCGGATAAACTGTCACAAGCGACCCATATCCCGATTCAGCGTCAGAAAGCATCCGGTCAAGGCCATAAACCAAAACAAGCCCCTGAGAATCCTTTATCATTTTGAATTCCCGCTTAACCTCAGAGCCGCGGTTATAAGAGCTCTCCAAAACCTGAAGCTGCCTGTCCAGCGCCCCCAAAGAAGCGGCGTTTATTTCATCATTTCCCGAAAAATATTCGATAAATCGCGCTCTGGGAAGTATCAGCGGCGTGGTTACCTCCTTGCAAAGAGCAAGCGCCTCAAGCGCCTCCTGGGAATACTCATTAGCGGTAAGCACGGAAAGGGCAGAAGAGGGTAAAATATTCATCCACCTGTACTCTGCATAAGTCTGTACTTCTATTGGAGGTCCCGCCGCCAGAGTGCGTACATACGCCGCGCCTATCATCGAGAGGATAAATATGCCTATAAACACCAGAAGAGGAGGGCCAATCACCCATTCAAGCATGCCGCCCTTCATAGAGCCCATAAATAACCTTACAAAGTACATAACCGCTTAGAGAGCATATATGCGCGGATATAGATTAATCAAAAACTTAAATGTATTATGGCAAATGGCGCTTTAAGAGCCGTTTTTATCCTTATTGTCGGGCTGCTTGCCCTTAACACTGTTTACGCAAACCCCACCTCATACTTGATAGAAAAAGTGGCAAAAAGCGTGAATTATGACGGAACAACCATTTCGGAAAGTAATATCGGAAGTGTTGAAGTCGAGCTTGCAAACAACCGGGATGTCCTGCAGAACATTGTCATAACGCTTTCTTCGACAAACGGCACAAATCTTCAGAACACTACTTCTTTTGCAGCCGTTGCAGCTTCTCCCCTAGCGGGTGACCGGACGAAACTTTATGTATTCACTAATGCAAGCAACGCCACGACAAGCTACTGGTTCAACTCAAGCAAAAACATCTCCCTGCAAATGAACATTTCTAACTTCCTTGGGGGAAGTGACCTTGGCCCCGGAGAGAACACAGTTACCTTCTTCATAATGCTGAACGCAACTGACCCGATGAACGACGTGTCCCTGACCTTTCAGGCCAGAAGAAACACCTATTTTCAGGCGGACTCCATGCACATTTTTGAAGCCAATGCCACGAACGGGGCCGTGCAGATATCCGACAGCGACCTTGACGGCTACAACGATAAAGCTGCGTGGCTTGGAAACCTGCACCGGTCCGCAAACATCACGATAGTGGCAAACATAAGCGGGGGGCATAACTACGAGGCAGACCTTCTAAGCGTGGATACCGACTCCAGCCAGACCAGCACAAATTATACCCAGGGAACGACCTTTAGCGGAACGACCATTTCAAACAGGTACTCCCGGGCAAACATAAGGCAGGGCGTGCAGATAACGCCAAAAATGAACTGGACGGTCAGGGGGTTTATGAAAAACATCGCATACGGAACAGTCTACATTGTTGACGGCTGGTCCCTTTATGAGATCGGCTCGGACACCCCAGCAGCAGAAGGCGCGACAAGCACTAACCTTGTCCCTGGCGACACGGCGTACACAAGCGAATACTACACTGATGTTCCTTCGGGAGGAGCATTCGACGAGTCCATAAGCAAAAACATATACTACTCCGCCTTCTTTGACTGGAAAGTTATGTGGGGCAGCTCGATTTACCGGGGGATTGTGGAAGAGGCCATGGCTATGCCAACACTCTACCAGATGGACATAGCTATCGACAAAAGAATTAACCTCATTCAGAACAATGATGACGGCGTTTTGTTGGGTGTAACTGACGAAATACGGCACATTGGACACGCAAACCTAAAGCTCGGGGAAGCCATTTTCAACACGACCTATAGCAGCGAGTGGGATTTGTCAGACCTTGCTGCATTCAAACGGGATGGCTCAAACATAACAGAACTAAACATCTCAAGCGTCAACATCAACTCCGGGAATTACGAAATAACTGTCAAAAACCTATCCCTGGACCTTAACTCAGTAGTCTATTTGCAGTATACGCTTGCAAAAGGAAATCAGGAGTCTACAGCCACATACTTCTTCACGGAAGAAGCCACAGCAAAAACGCTCAGCGGAACTCCCGTCAAAAAGACACTCCTTAGGGAAATCCTTGTACCCGGTACAGGAAAGCCGCCCTCTTCAGGAGGCGGAGGCGGTGGGACAGGTATGCCCTTAAAACCCATTCTAGAGATAATGCGGCTCGACGCCCAGGACTTGTTCATCACTGAATCTCTTCTTTTCAACAATGTAACGTACAAAGTAGTTGACACCGGAAGCAAAGGCCTAAGAAGCCCGGTCTTTTTCATTTACTCCCCGGAAAATTCCGAGCTGGACACGAGAAAAATAAAGATTGTCCTTGAAAGAAACAACATATTTTACCTTCTGAACGCAAGCCTACGTGAGGGAGGGATAAAAAGAATTGAAAACCAAAGCTACAGGGAGTACATTGCGGAAATTGTTTCCCCTCCGACAGAAACATTCACGCTGCAGCATGACGACAAGGTCACAATAACCTACTTTGCTGAACTTCCTCTTGGAACCAGCACGCTCATAACCCGGGCATATGGCTACAACTATTACGAAGACAGCTATTTCTTTGAAGACGTCCAAACAACCGTGCGCCGCGAGCACTGGACACTTAAAAACCTGATAGTAAAGGAAAGTTCCTGGGAGAAGTTTGGAGTCCAGGTGGGGGTTCCGGTAAAGTGGCTCAAGTCAATTGAAGTCAAAAACCCAAACGAGAGAAGCGTAAAGCAGGGATACTCCACAAAAGTGCTTCCGGAAATACTTAGCTCTCACATAAAGCTCTCGGAAGGCCAGAGCACTCATGAAATCGCCCACCTCTACGAAAAAGGGCGCATAGACTTCCTTGTCGAAATTGGAAAAAACGAAACGCAGACCTACTTCGTGGAGGCAGTAACTGCCCCGGTGCTCGAAGTGAAAAGAGACTCAGAGATGATAAGCATAACAAACGGAAGCATAAAGTTCAACACACTTATCACGCTCGAAAACTTTGCAAAGCTTGATTACGAAAATGTGACCTTTATCAGCTATGCCGATGATGTGATAGCTTGTAACTATAACTATACCTTCAGAAACGGGGAGATAACCGTCCAGATACCACTCATCAAAGCAGGCGAGAACGTAACCGTAAACCTCACCACCTGGGAAAGGCCTCCAAAGATAATAATCAATCTTGACCGGAAAAGCTACCAATGCAGGGAAGATATTTCCGGAAACATGATAGTTGTCCCGCAGGATACGCACGGCTACCTTGAGATTGAATTAGTTGGCCCGGGCGAGTCAAAAGGGCTCATCTACGCAGATATTATGGCTCTTGAAAATATTCCAACCCGAACAGAGCTTAAGATACCTCTCTTCAAGTGTGAAACCGGAAACTACACTCTTTACGCATTCTACAGGTCCGGCTTTAAGACAATACTTGCCTCAGAGGAAAAAATCGAAATAAACTGCTCGGAAAATATGGAGTTGCCCTGGTTAATTTTCCTGATGCTGCTTGTCATCGCTCTTGTAATCGCCTGCAAAAAAATTTACCGCAGAAAAACGCTGGATGAAGAGATAAAAAAGATATCCCGGAAATAGCGATATGGAATTGTTTAAAAAGGGTAAGAAAAGCAGGGAAACCCCCCGGGTTTAGCTAATCTGCTTTATCCTTTTGTGAAGGTCGGTTATTTTTGCAAGGATAAATGGGTTGCTGGACTCTTGGCGCTCGTAGATCGAGAGCAGTTTTATGAACCCTGCCTTGGCTTCGGAATAGTTGCCTGAGTCAAGGTAGAAATAAATATCCTTTACCAGGGAGGACATATCCAGGATCGGCTCATCCGGGCGGGCCTGAACCGGGATAGAAGCGCGCTTTGAAAAAAATCCAGATTCTTCAGACCCGGAAGCTACCAGGTTTCTGACTGCATCTCTCGTAGTCTTAGATTCCTTAACCACGCGCCTTTCTATCCTATGGTAAACGCTTTTCGAAAGCTCCAGAATCCTCAGCTCAAGGTCCGCCATGTGCTGGCTGTGTTTTTCGTTGTTATCCTCTATCATCTTCTTCATTTTCTCGACAAGCATTAATTCAGTGTCTCCAAAAACCCCACCCTCGCCCAGCTTCTTGTCAGGAATGTCCTCTTCATAACCGCCATCCGGGGAAGCAGCAATCTGGGCAGAGGATTTTGAGGAAGCAGGCATTTTCAAAAGCCGCGCCTCGAGGTCTTTTTTGTACTGGGAGTAATCCCTCTGAAAGTCATCGATTTTTTTGTTAAGCGCCTTGTAAGCGGCTTCGCCCGTCACTTCATCCACCTTCTTAAAAGCATCCAGGACCTTCTGGAGCTTAGACTCAGTGTCAAACCTTAGCTCAGAAAACTTGCTGTCAAGCGCTTTCTCGCTTGAATCAAAGTCTGTTTTGCTAAGCGCCTTTTCGACGCGAAGCGAAAGGGCATCGACAGTTCTCAAAAGCTCCTTCAAGGTTTCGTCGTTTGCCTCAACCTTAGTGATGCTTCCCTGTAAGCGGCTGAGGGACTCATTAAACTGGTAAAGCCGGCTCTCAAACTTCCCTGCGGTCTTTTCGGTTTCCGCCTTGAGGCCTTCCACGATTTTTATCTTCTTTCCAAGCTCGTCGGCAACAGACACCAGGTCCTTAAAGCCCTTTATCTGGTCAATTATGTCATTCATGTCCTTGATTTTCTTGAGAGAAACAGCAATTTTCTCCGAGTCCGACTCGACCTGGGCTTTGACCTGCTCAATCTGCTGGTCTTTTTTTGCAAGGTCCTTTCTGATTTTGTCCGGCTCAAGGCCCTCGGTAATGTCAGAAATCCTTTCGAACTTGGAGGCGATATCATTGAACGCCCTGTCTCGCTCGACAACTGTTGAGCGAAGCTCGCCAATCTTCTCAGCCATTTCAAACAGGCGCTCGTCAGTATGCTTTCTTGCCTCCTCAAGCATCTCAAACCGACTTGAGAGGCGCTCGACTTTCATGCTCACTTCAACCAAAGGGTCTTTTTCCGAATCTCCGCCTCCGACGTGAGGCACGGAAGCTGAAGGCGGGGGGGTCTTTTTAAACATGCCAAAGAGCCCTCCCTTTTGGCTTTCGCTTTTCTTTTCATCAGACTCAAGGTCCCTGAACTCTTCTGCGGAGATAACGTTATCGTCTCCGCCGCTTCCCCCGGAAGATTCTTCTCCAGACATAATCAAAATCCGCCAACAACCCACTCAAGATAGGAGTTGTCGCGGTTATTTCGGCATTTCGGCATCATACTTTTTCAAGGGCCCTTTCAAGGGACGAAATATATATTTCAGACATCCTGAAGTTTCCTCTTTTTAGCTTGTCCACGGCAAGCTTGTAGTCTATCTCATAGTTCTCCGTATAGACTCCATTTTTCTTCATCTCCTCTATCTTCGCTGACAGCTTGTCAAGCCGCTCCGTGTAATTCTTGTATAATGCGAGCTCCTCATCGGTAATCTTGTGGGGGTTATGCTTTGTCGGCCTGAACTCGATAAAGAAGGGCTTTCCGTTATTGTACTTCGGGTGCTGCACAAGCCCGGCCCCGACGCCCATTCTTGCAATCCTCTCAGCATACTTCTCACCGTACTTTGTCTTAACCTTGTCGATATCTGTAAGGGATTTGGTGTTAAGCTGAATTTCTGTGAGTACGTTACCGGCTATTGCCTCCTTGAAATCTGCCAGGACCTGGGAACACATGATTACGCCGATTCCCCACTTCCTGAACTCCCTTGCAGCCTTTTCAAGAGCAACGTAGCCGCCAGAGCCGCCGTACTTTTCCAAAAGCCGGTGCACCTCATCAAAGACAAGGATGACCTTAAGCTCAGTGCTCTCCTCCCAGCTCTCCTTGAAAAGAGTGGCTATTATGTTGTTTACGGCAACATCATATTCACCAGGCTTAAGCCGTCCCAGGCAGAAGACGGTAATCTCCCCCGGGTTTATGAACTTCTTTATATCCAGATTGAAAGTCGGAGTTTCGACATCATAGATAAGGCCCGGATAGGACTTTATGTCAAACTCGGTCATCCCAAATCGAGGGTACCTGCTGAGAAGGTTATTGTCCTTGCACGGCTTTACAAACCCTGTCCACTGGCTGGTCGGGTCAAAGACGATTACCGGAATCTTCTTGTCAAGCGCTTCCTCGGCAAAAAGGGAAGCGGCAACTGACTTTCCCGAGCCCGTTGCTCCTGCAGCTATCAGGTGGGTTGAAAGGTCTCTAGGATCATAATAAAACACATTGTCCCTTGCGGCAAACTTTCCGACGTTGAAGCCCTCCTTTGGGATAGTATTATAGTCAAGAGGGTAAAGGTACCTCTGCTGCTTTTCCTTCTCCTTTCTCCACATGCGGTAGTATCTGTACAGGTAAGTTCCAAGGACAAGGCAGATAAGCGCCAAAACGAGTACAATAAGCCCCACTGTAAGAGGGGACTGGAAAAGGGGCCTTAAGACATCAAAAGTCACCACACCCATATCTATATTCTTTCCATAATAATTAGCCCACACCTCAAGCGTGTAAGTTCCTTCTTCGCTCAGGTTCATCGGAAAGCTTTCGGACACGAGGACAGTTGTCTGAAGCGTGATATTTGTCCGGTTGGACCTGAAAACTTCGTTGTTTTGCGGGTCTTTTACATAGTAGGTGAGCGTTATTGGGTAAAGCTCCTTCTCTCCAAGGTTTGTAAGCTGCACATTGAACTCTAGCTTTCCGTCAGGAGCAATCTGGGCAGACCTCATGTTGACGTTCACCGTGAAAGTAGCCGCCGGAAGCTCAAGTATCCTTATGGTGACCGGAAGGCTTAGCTTCGACTCTCCAGACATGAGAACTACGTAACCTCCATAAGTTCCAACACTTATGTTTTGCGGGGCATTCAGCGAAAGGTTAAGTATTTTCTTTTCGTGAGCGGTCACGTTAAGCGAATCCACATCCAGCGAAACAAACTCCAGCAGGTTTTCGCTTAAGGATAGAGAAACTGAAAGGTTTTTTCCGAAATTATTTTTCAGTGATATCCAATACTGCCTTCCTTCTCCCGGGAAAAGGCGGACATCGCCAAGGTTTGTGTCAACCTCAAGAGGGAAATCCTTTGAGCAGTCCTCTGGGCAGTTGTCGGAGTTTTCCCCTAGCTCACAGACGCCGTTTCCGCACACGACTACAGGGCCGCTATCCTCCCCGGAATCGCTGCTGCTACTGGAACCAGATGCCGCAGGAGGGGTTGATGGCGAGTCCGGAGCAACTCCCCACTTGTATGGGTATGAGCTTTCTGCGATTGCGTATGCCGAAAGGTGGCTTGAAGAGAAGTTAAACACATTTGCGGAAATGTCCGGGTTCGAGGAAGACAGTGCAGACGTCCCGGCAAGATATGAGAATTCCCCGGAGTTGCACGTCCTGGCAGTGTAATTCCAGTCCTCGCAGACGAAAACCTCAAGAAGGTCCTCCGAGAAGCTTCCTGCATTCAGGGCATCTCCGTAGCGCACCGAGAAGTTTGCGCCCGTAAGGTTAAGGTCACTTTCAAGTGCAAAGGCAAGAAGGATGCTCTGGCGGTTTGCGGTGTCAGGCAGAAGGATATTCGAGATGTCTTCCGAGGACTTGTTTGCAAAATAGTCGAACAAAAACGGATTTTGGGTATCATTCTGCGTTATGTTGAAGTCGGCGCCAGCCACCACCATCTCATGCCCAAACATGTTAAGCTTGACGTCATAAAGCCGCTTGTGAAGCGTCCAGTTGTAAGGAGCGCCTGCAAGGGTTTTGTTTTCCATTCGGTAGGGCAGTGTCTGGTTGTATCCGCTCCTGTAAAAGCTCATGTTCGCGCTTATGGCTTCTCCTTTCGAATTGGTAAAGTTTCCCCAGACCTGCACAGGGATAAATACATCAAACCAGCCGGTTGTGCTGTTCTGGTGGGCTTCGGTGTCTATTGCATAGACAGTTATGTCGTAGTCTCCGTTCAGGTTCGGGTTGTGCATTGTAAATGTATATTTGTAGCTGTCGAAATCCCCAAATGACCTTGGGGTTGCAGAATAATTTCCTGCCCCAAGCGAGATATTCACGCCATCCGGCCGGGTGACTACCGCCCAGACAGAGGAAATGTTTTTGTTGTCTGTCACGTTCACCTCAAAGGAAACCTCGCTTAAGTTAGAAAGCATATTGACAAAAGAAGCGCTGACATTCGAAAACCATGGCTCAAGAACATCCTTGTAGATTACGGCATTTTCCTCCACGTCCGACAGGTCAACTCCAAGAAGTTCATAAGTTCCCGTGACCTCAAGGTCATTGTATATGGGATTTAGGGGGATGTCTGGGTAAGCGCAGCGGAGAATCCACCTGCTTGTGGAAGTATTGTACTCTGGGGCACTCGTGTTCTGGCACACCTGCCCGCCCACGGAAACATTCCAGGAAATATTGTTCGAAAGCGGAGTCGCCCCCAGCTTTGCCTCGACATCTATCACCAGGGTTTCATTTGCTTCGACTGGGTCTGGCTGGCCCGCGGGGCTTAACTCTGTCGGAGAGTAAATGTCTACGGTAAAGTTTATGACCTCAAAATAAAGCCCAAGCGACCTTGAAGCAGGAGTAATGTTAGCCACATTACTCTCCAAAAGAAGCGTGTAGTTGTATGTGCCGGTAGTGTTTGGCGAAATGCTGGTGTTGTAAAAAATTTCCACTACTCTGGAAGAAACAGGCCCAACGGTTACCTGAGAGGTAGTCTGGAAAATGCTTCTGTTAAGCGTCAGGAATTCTATAGAAGTGCCGTTATTTGGCGTGATTGTCAGGTTGAAGTCAAGTGTGCTGTTAAGGGTATTTGTAATCTCAAGCTCGCCAAATTTGTTAAGCTCCTGCTTAAGCCCGACTACCTTTGACAGGTTTGTTTCCGGCGCAATGTTCCAGTCAAGGGGCGTCACGTTCAAAATGAAAGGAAGAGTCGCCGAGCAGTTCCCTGTGCACCCCGGTATCGTGGCGGTAACATTAAGCCAGTATTCCCGGGTAGTCGCATTTGCAGGAATCTGGAACTGAAGAGTCAGGTTGTACGAGCCGCCAAGCGACAGGTTAGTGTAGTTGGCTGAAAAGCTGCTCCAGTTGATAACTGCTTCTGTATCCGTGCCGGAAAGGTTGAAATAGACGCTGCTGAGGTTTATATTTCCATAGTTCAAAAGAGTAAGGTTTATTGCGCCAGTTGTCGTCACTGGAACGTTAAGCGTCGCGTTTTCTTCCTCAAAGCGGACCTTCTTGCTAGTTTCAACAGCCAGCGTAAGGCCTTTCGTGGTGTTCGACCTGCTTGCGTCCCCATTCTGCCAGCTGGCATTGAAAACCAAGGTATAATTTCCCGGAGCCGTCAGGTAAGTTACGGTTACATTGACGTTCCTTGTGCAGTTCATCCCTGATGCCAGTGGAAGGCAGACTACCGGGGAGACAGCTATCCCGGAAATATTATTCGTGCTTACGCGAATGTCATACATGCCGCTGAGACCTGTATTGTTGAGCTCCCAGAGAAGGGGGAGCGTGTAGTTGCTGTCGAGTGCCACACTCTGGACAACTGCGCTTGTTGAATTCAACGTAATGTTTCCAGTAGTCACCCCGCTGTCGATAAGTATGAATATCTCCATGCCCGACAAGTTGCTTGAGTTATAAAAAATTTCCGGCTGTGAGGAAATGTTTGCGTAAAATGTGTAGTTCGACGCGTTTCCAAGTGTCATGCCAAAGTATGCCCGCCCGGCAAAATTGGAAGCGTTGCTTCCAATGGACGAGGAATTATTTGAAAAAACAATTGTGTGGTTGTATATCGGTTCTTCCGTGAAATTGTTTCCAACCTTCGCCACAAGGTCCACAGTGGCATTGCTCATGCACACAAAGCTTGAGCCATTGAGGGGATCTGAAGTGCAATAAATCGAGCTTACATTAAAGGCCTGGAGCTTTGAAAATCCCGTGAGGTTGAAAAGCGTGCCTAATGTTGCAGACAAGTAATATTCCCTAGTCGCTTCCGCCAGAATCTTCCTCCTTCCGACCTCATCCATTCCACTAAAGGTGTAATTGCTTGCCAGGCCCAATTCCTTCTTTGTGTTAAGCGACCGAGCAAGTGACTGCCCCTCATCAAAGTCGATGCAGGATCCGCTTGAGTTTCCAAAGCAGACATAGTCGATAAGCGCATTGACGTTCGACGGGTCGCCACCTCCGTCGCCTAAGTCGAGAAGCACTATCGAAACATTATTTGCAGAGGAAATTGAAGCACCAGTGCAGTTGGAAAGCGTCCAGTTTTCAGGCAGGGAGACATATCCAGTCCCGTCTGCCAGAGCCCTTATTTCCGAAGTAAGGTTGCAGGAATAGTTCCCCAAAAGGATGTAGAATTGCCCAGGGTACATCGTGGAATTAAAGTCCCCCCAGGCCTTGTACCTTATGTAAAACTGCTCAGAAAAGTTGAATCCGGGCAGGTTCTGGCTGAGCACCGTATAGCCGTCATTTGCAGAAATATTCGCGTAACTTACGTTCCCGTCAAAAGAAACTTCTCCATTGCATCCAACAATCCGGTTGCAAATCGAAGGGCTCCAGTCCGAAAAGTTTCCTGTGCCAAAATCTGCATTAAATAGATTGTAAGTTAGATTCCCATACTGAACCGGCTCCTGCCAGGTCAGGTTAAGAGTATAAGTCTTGCTCTGCCATGCAGACAGGTTCACGCGAAAAACAATCTCCGAGTAATCATCCATGTAAATCTTGCTCTTGTTCTCGGTTGTCTTGAAAGCAGTTGTCCACTGGTAAATGGAAAACGGAACTTCGCTTCCGTCAAACAAAAGATGCGTATTGTTTACCCGCCAGTCCGAGAGGTTGTAGCCCCCTGAAGAAAAAAGCGACCCTGGAAGGACCACTGTGTAATTCTGCCGTTCCTGCCCGCTAAGGTCTGAGAAGGTTACGTTCAAAACGCTCTTTCTCACAAGCGTCCAGTTGAGCGACACCCCGCTAAGCACTGTACAGGAGTCATTCACAACAGCAGTAAGGTTAACAAATTCCCCCACATAATAATTCTGGTCCTCTGGGCTGACAATTGAGAGATTCAGGCGGTCCCTGAGAATAACCGTTCGCCCTGCGCTTGCAGAAGAAATATTGTAATAATCCTCGCCCCCGGTTCGGGCAATCTGCACGCCAAGTTGTTTTTGGCCAACTGCAGAATCTATTCCAAGGCAGCCCGCAGAATAGTAAACAGAGCAGTTTCCCAGCAGAGTATTATTTGACCCAATTCCTGTAGCATTAAGGTCAAAGGCACAACTGTACTGGTCGGTTGAAACAATCCCGCCGAACTCATCCAGCAACTCGGCCCTGAAAACCGAAGCAATCCCGCGATAATAGGAAAAGTTTTCTGAGTTTGTTACATTCGGCCGAATCCATCCACGAAGCGTAATGTCAAGGCCTGTCGAATTGGCATCCTCATAGGAAGGGTCACTTAAAATCCCCATTATCCAATTCTTCTGTCCAGGGCTAAAGCTTTGATTGGGGTGAAGAGCTATCCTGCAGTAGCCGCTGGAGTTTGTAAGGTTTGTGCCTGAAAGCATCCCGCCCACCCAGAGTGCGCAGGAAGCGAAAGGCACACCTTCGGAAAGGTTGGTGTCATTTACAAACAATACTAGCTCTGTGGAGCTGTTTCGAAAAAGAGTCGTGCCGTTCCCCTGCGAAAAAGAATCATAGACCAGCTCTGCAAGATGCCTTTCAACAGTAAGGTTTCCTGAAGTGGAGTTTGCAGGAAAGTGGATTCCCTCCGGGGCTGTGGAATTATAGTCGTAGTACTCAAACAGGTATTCCGCATTTCCAACCCAGCTCTTGTTCGAGGAAACATTGAATTCCAAAAGCCCGCCAGTAGTGATAAGTGATGCGACCCTTGACCAGTTGGTCAGGTTCTTTACCCATAGAGTTACATTGACAAAATCAGACTCTGTATCGTTTACATAAACCGAGAAGGTGAGGTTTCCTCCCCACAGGGTTGAGTTGGGGGTAACAGACATATTGGTCAGGTTTGGCCTCAGGTTATACGAGCCGCCGGCAACATAAATTGACTGGCTGGAGGCGGGAAGCGCACTCTGTACCCACTTGAAAAACATTGCCGTGCCAAGGTACTTCTTGCAAACAGTGTAGTTGAAATTCGTGCAGTTTTTCGTAAAGTTGTATGCCGGGCTTGCCGAGTCGCAGTCATCCTGTGTGAAGTTTGGTGTCAGGTCGCAGGCGGAAGCGTCCATTACCTTCAGAAATTCTTCTCCCTTGATTCCCGTATAGTTTACCGTCCAGTTGAGTATAATGTTTGTAAATTCTTCGCTGGTCCCGTTAACGCTGAGGTTGACTGCCCAATTATAGTTTTCGGGAGCCCCTCCGGTAGAATAATATCCCGTCGAGTTTTGGATATCTATTGGGATTCCATATCCCATACCTTCATACCAGAAAAAGTAGGTGCTTGCCGGAGTGTCTATCGACTGGTTTGCAGCGAAAAAAAGCGGCGTCGAGGATATATCGCACACCTTAGTTCCAGAAACGGTTGTAACTGCCCTTGCCGTTCTGTTAAAATCGCACCTTGTCGCGTTCGGGTCAACGGCCAGGTAGCTTATGGAAACATTTTCAGCAGGGACTCCTGAAAATGAAAGGTTGTATGTCCTGTTTCCAACCTGCTCTCCGGAAGAAACTCCGCTGGTCCTTGACCAGACATTTGCGAATGGCTTTGAAAAAAGAGAGGAGGTATTGTAGAAGTACACCACGTTAAGAGCCGACAGGTTAAGCTTGCCCTTAAAGTCCGAGTGAAAAACCATTGGGACAAGGCAGTTTCCGGAAGCATCGGGCGAGCAGTTGTTCTGAAGGTAGCTGTTTATTGCAGATACTACTGAGGTGCCGTTTGCAATCTCTGAAGACCGGAGTTTTACATAGCTTGAGTTCCAGTCCGCAACAGAGTCATTTCCGATATCAAGCTTCAGGTTAGTCGGGAAATAATCGAAGTTGAAAATATACAGGTGGCCATCTCCAGCCCCAACCTCGTTTCCGGAATCTTCAGTCACGTTTCCGATTGCAACAGTAAAAACAAAAGTCTGAGTGACAAACTCCCAAATCTTTGTCCCATTATTGGAGAAAGCATAAACCTTCGGTTCATGGGTTCCTGCAACGACTTCATTCCCGGAAAAGTCGGTTACCGCTTCGCCAATCGAAACGCTGTTTACCTGCGCCCCCGCAGTATAATTCCAGAGAAGTGTTAGGTTTGAGTCGCTTACCGAAAAAGCCGCCACCTGATAATCCATATCTCCAATCACAAGCTCATCGCCAGCATCATCCGAGATATTTCCGACTGCAAGCGCGCTTATGCTTTTTGCCCAGTTGTACTCAAAGACCCTGCTCCCGGTCCGGTTAAGGATAACTATTCTTGTGCCTGTGCCCACTGCGATTTCCCTGCCCTCATCTGAGGTAAGGTCTCCTACTGCGATTGAAGCAATGGAGGAATTTGTCGAGTAGTTCCACAAAACCCCGCCTGTGGAATTAAGGACGTAAACCTTCTCGTCCTTGGAGCCTGCAACAACGTAGTTTGTGGAATAGCCAAGTGAATCTATTGCAACAGAGGAAACTTCGTTTCCCGTCTCGTATTCCCAAAGAAGAGAGCCGGAAGAGGACAAAAGCATCACTTTCTTGTTTGAAGAGCCAAAAACTACTTCGTTTCCGGAACTGTCCGTGACATTTCCAACAACAGTCGAGCCAACCTCATAAACAGGGCTAAGCGAGTAATTCCAGATGTTGCTCCCACTGCTTCCGTTGATTACAAATAAGCTTGGAAGCGCTTGGGACACTGTGCTCCGCCCGGACACAATCTCATTTTCCAAGCCACCAACGACGTTTCCGATTGAAAGCCCCCTCATATGCCCAACTTCAACGCCTGAAAGGTAAACCACATCCCTTATGTAAACGGTAGTTATCAGCCCCGTAAGGTTCAGGGAAAATGCGCTCACGGTTGAATTTTTCGGAAGGGATACATAGAAAGCATGGTAATCTGACTCATTCTGGAAATCAAATTCCTGCGTCGTGGAGGCATCGCTGAACCTGCTTAGAGAATAGTTTAATAGAGAGGTGTTGAGGTCCAGGGTAAATGATTGCTGCACTCCCCCAAAGGAATATATGAGGCCAACCTCGAGCACTGCCGCCAAAAGGAACATGAAAAAGACAGCAATTACACTTGTAGTGCTTTTAGCCATAATAAAAATGCATTTTTAATTATATCGCCAAAAGCCCCGCTCTTAGCGCCTGGAATGCATTTTCGAGGAAACCGCGGTTTCTTTAAGGGACTCTATTTCCGCCTTGAGCTCGCCCACAGACTTGGTGAACATCGATTCCTCATCATCCATCTTGAATGCGATTTTTTTAAGCTGTTTTAGCTCTGTTTCGAGGAGGAAAAGGTACACTATGACCGCCCCAAGGAGTATGAGGAGAACATTTGGATACTGCACAACCAGCCCATTGTAGGCGCCGTATATCAGCGTGCAGAACATTACCCCCAAAAAAACCATTATGGTGTTGTCTTCCATAATCATGACCCCTCTTTATGCGCATCCTCATGCGGCTTTTGCTCTTCTTCGGATTTTGTCTTTTCTGAGGAATTTCCCAGCGGCTTTTCGATGCCGTAGTTCTCGCTCATAAATGACCCAAGCTCCTTAACCGAGTCTCTAAGCTCCCTCAAGTCCCTTGAAAGTATCAGCTCCTCATCGTCCATCTTTTTTGCAAGTTTCCTTATCTGGCGGAATTCCGCTTCAAGGACGAAAAGAAACAGAAGGACAATCACGCACATTATGAGGACCAGCTTACTCAGCGCAATATTGAACAGGTCTATCCCAAAAAGAGCCACGTAGCCCGTTATATCTATCATCTTACCACTATTTCACTTTCCCTGGGCCAAACTATTCTATGCATTCTGGCTCGCAGGAATGCTACTCTCTGAGACCCTGCGGGTCTCGCTGCGTATCCTCTTAACGCCAAAGTAGAGTATGCCCAGCGCCAAAAGAAGCATAATGTAACCCATCCAGCTCCCCACAGCGCTTCCGCCTCCCCCGACATAAAAATTTCCTGTGCCGGTTGCAAGCGTGGCCATGTCGCTTCTAAGCCGGCTCTCTGCAATATACCTTCCAGCAGGAGCGTTTAAAGGCACGGTAAAACTCTCGGACAGGCTTGTTTTTGTTATCGGCTCAAGCTTGTCAAGCTGCTGTATGTTTGCGTAAACTGTATCCCGGTCAGGAGTGTAAACCTCTGTTTCAAGGTAAGGGTAGTTTACTTCCTCGCCACCATGAATGACGAGTATATCTAGGCTGACTATGGAGTTGGGGTCATACCTGTCCCGGTTAGGAGTTACAATGATTTTTGGGTAGGACTGCTTGTAACGGATAACCAATTCCTTTATGGCCTGAGGGCCAAAGGAAGGGATAATTGCCTTTATCGTGCTGTCACCGGTGTAAGAAATAGGGTTTCCTTCACCATCAGTTATGCTCAGGACACTTGAAGCGGAAATTGGCAGGTTAAGCTGAACATCGGTGTACTCTTCCTGCGCCATGCTCCTCATGAAGACAGACATCCTTAGCTCAACCATTTTCTCCTCAATAACCCCAAGAACCTCAATATCCCTGTCAGTTTCAAGAACCGGAGGGGTAAGTATCCTCAGGTCATAGTTCCTTGTCTCTTGAGGGTAGAGTTTTGTTGACCAGACCATCTGGCGCTTTCCGTCCTTTGTGACAAAAGCCACCTCCTCTTTCTTTTCCTGACCCATTTCGTCAATATAGGAAACATAACCTGCAGTGGTGTCCTCAAAGACCTCAGTTGAGAATTCAGCATCAACAAACTTGGAGTTGGGACTGAACACTTCAAAGCTCTTCACCCAGACAACGGGGTTTCCGACCTGGACTGATTTGGCCACCAAAAAGCCACCCTCTGTGATAATCGGCGGAACTTCCGGTTCAGGGACGCTTATCCTCACTACACCGTAGACGGTAGTGCTTATGCCTTGCCCTGTGGCAGGGTCGAAACCAGCGATTCCCATTGGAACCTCATAAAGCCCAGGGCTTGTGATGTTTACCTGGTACATGACCCTAACCGCCTTGCTGCTTCCAAGGGTCCAGCCAAGGCCATTTGCGCTTGTGTACTCGCAGGACCTGACTACCGTGCCGTCGGCAAGCGTCAGGTAGCCGGTATCATTTACGGAAATGTCTGTAGAGGTTGCCCAGGTGCTTCCGTCTGTGGAATTGTAGAAAAGTATCGCATTTGTAGAGCAGCTGAAGTTTGTTCCGTTAGGGACGTAATCAATAAACTTTATATTCGATATGTCCCCTCCAAAAACCTGAACTACCAAAGTTCCGTTAACAAGGGTCGGGGTAGCAGGATTTGCGACAAACAAGTCCTTGTAACCGACAAGTTGCCTGCCGGAGCTTGCTATAGTCTGGGGGCTTGGCGCTTCTGTCTCAGGTGTACCGCTTAGGGAGGTAATGGTCGAGTTTGCGCTAAACTGGAAGGAGTCTCCCGTTTCAAGGTCCGTAGAATCGTCAACCCCATAGAAGAGCTGTATTTTCTCTCCCTGGGCAAGGTATTTGTTAATCTTGGTCTGGCTGAAGTTTGCAATAGTGACCTGGACAAGACCGTTGCTCCCTCCGCTTGGCTGGGTTATTGTAACGGTAACGCCGTCGCTTGTCCCATTTCCGGTTTTTATTGTTTCCCAGGCAAGGGAAGTCGTGTTCCACCAGGAAACGACAATTGTGGTGTTCGTGATGTTAAGAGGGGTTCTCTGCGCACCCAGTGTCGTGTTCCTGGGCACAACGCTTAAGATAGTCATGTTCTTTATTGTCGCTTCCATGTCACCCTGATACTCGCTTATGTAGGTGACATTGACAGTTGTCGCAGAGCCCACAAGCAGGTATCCCCCCAAGCTAAGGGAAGGAATCTGGTCGACCTTGTAAAGCGTGGGAAGGTCAAGAGTCGTGTTTATGTATGAAACATAGTACTTGTAAGTATCATTCCAGTAAACACTCCAGTTAAATGACGAGGCAAGGTACGGCTTATTTCCATCAATCTGGACACGAGAGTTATTGCTGGAAAACGTAGCAGAATCGGTATAAAGCCGCCCGTAATTAGCAGTAAAGTTTGCAGGGGTGTAGGTTCCGCTCTGGAGGAGATTGTCCATGTTACCCGTGGTAACACTTACATTGTAAATCTGCCAATCGGAAATGTTATATGTGAGCATCGTCCCTGCACCCACCTGGCTTGAGTTCGAAGACAGCACGTGGATAAAGCCCCTTGCATCCCATATGCCTCCGCCGCTTCTTTCGGCCATGTCGATTCCCTGCCGGATGGAGCCCCGGGCAGTAGCTGCGGTTATTGTTATGCCCGTAAGGGCAGAAGTCTTATTATAAATTGCCTTAAGCCCCTTTTGGGAGTTGTTGTAGTCAAGCGTGAGGTTTGTGACCCCATTTGCAATATTTACTGTTTCGATAAGCGTTGCAGAGATATTAAACTGCTGTGTGCCTGATGCAGCAATTGTGCCCGTCCAGTTTATGCGATCATTGTACCCGTCGCTGTCAGAATCCTGGACAGTTCCCGGCGTGGCAGAGGTAATGTTCAGGGAATCAGCGCCGCCATTCGTGTCCGTGTCAAACAGAATCAGTATAGTGACTGCATCAAGCCCCGTGGATGTTGAAGGGTTGTAGGCAGTAATCGTGAAGTTCATCGTATTGTTCGACCCACCGGGACCGATATTGTCATAATCATAAAAGTCATACCCGCCACGGTCATTCGTGTAGCTTGTAACATTCAGCACTATTGCAGGCGCAAGGTCGCCGTCAGTAATCTTGTAATAATTTTGGTCTGCCCCGAAAACGGTATCATTTACATAGATCTTGGTCTTGCCCCAGATTGTCGGATATGAAGTGACGGTTCCCTGATATCCTCTTGCCTGCGCAAGGTTTGTCCCTGTCGTGCCTGAAAGAGTCACCCTGACGGTCTGGAGCGTGTCATTAGCGTTAGGAAGCGCCACTTCGACAAACCCGAACTTACAGGGGTTTACATTATCATTGCACTGCGCAAATGTGTCAGACGAAGCGGTGCCATTCGCGTAGTAATCTGCATAAACCGTCTCGGTAAGGTAAGAAACGGGGCCAACAAATGCAAGTGCCGGTGGCAGAATAAGAGCTAATGACAACAGAATGGCAAAAGAGAGTATGAGTCTTTGCTCCATAATACAACTACTCTACTTATATATATTCCCTTGTGCCAAGCCCTCTTGCGCCTCTTGTGATAATGTGGGTGGTTTTCTGGATTTTAAATAGGCAATAACGGTGAGAACTGCCAAAAGGGCTAAAGCTATGGCAACCAGGGGTGTGCTGTTTCCCTCTTTTCCAATAGAAAAGCTTTTTTCAAGGGTTGCTTCACCGTCCGGACCCTTGACGTCAGCGATAAAGAAATACTTCCCTGACGGGTAGTCTAAGCCAAGCTTTTGCTCGATGACAATCGTCCGCTCGCCCTTGATTGAAAGAGTCTGGCTTTTCTGGAAAATTGGGCTTTTTGCGCCCCCCTTCTCTATGCGGTAGCTTAAAAAGTAGGAGGATTCATTTTCTGCATTTTCCGTGTCTATGGTGAGAATCGCGGCCAGGTCGTCTCCTTCAAGATAGGATTCCTTTGAAAGCTCTAGCGCGCAGATACTTTCCGCGAAGGCGGCCTGTGCGCAGACAATTGTAAAAAGCAAAAATGCCGAAAACGCCCTTACAAAAACCCCCTGGAAAGTGTGCGCGCCCATTTATTTCTTCCTCATAAGCACGACAAGGTTTATGGCGACCAGAAGCCCGATAAGGATGTAAAGCCCATATTCCTTAAGGAATCCCGGCTTTTCCTCGCCTATGACTTCAAAAGTTTCAGTTGATAGCGCCTCCCTTCCGACATAGGAAACGTAGCTTTCGAAGACATACTTTCCTGACTCCGTGCTTTCCGGCACTTCCAGCTCAAGGAGCTTTTCCTTCTGCTCCACGACGGCAAGAGTCTCGCTTTTCTCGTTTATTGTCCTCCCCTCAAAGGTCTTTATTGCGTAATTCGAATAGACATCTACCTTGGCCCTTGGCCCGCCCACATTTATTATCCGAAGAAGCCCCTTTGCAAGCTCTCCCGGCTCGACTTTCTTTGTAAGTATCTCCAGGATTACGTCAAATGAAGGCACATTTGCGTTTGCGTACATTTCCGTCTTGACAGTCCTGTTGTAGATGGGGTCATAGGCGGAGATTATTGTCGGAAGGTCCCACTGCCCGCCTCCAAGCACCCAGAACGAGTAGTTGATAATTATTGACTCGTTGTTTCCAAGCTGCCCCGGCCAGGTAACCCCTGCCACCGTGAAGTTGTAGATATAAACCTCCCCATCGTAATTGCCTGGTAGAGTCACGCTATCAACGGTGACATTGTAGTCGTCGCTTTCAGTGAGAGCATTGTAAGTGCCATTGTACCAGTAAACCTGCAGGTCGTAGATTGTCGAGCCCTCTGGAAGGTAATCCGAAAACAGAATGTTCCCTACGGTCCCGCCAATGGAAGTCACGACAATTCTTGCAGAGATGTTCTGTGGGTTTGCCAGGTCTACGGTGAGGTCCTTATATCCCCTGAGAACCACTTCCGCACAGGTGATGGTGGTGTTAAGCGTCCTGTTTGCGTGGCTTCCGTCCGGACTGCTGATGTTTCCAGTTGTTATCGTCGAGCGCGAGGAGTCTGGCTCAAGCGCTGAGGAGTTCATTAGGTAAGTCAGGACAAGAGAGTCGTTTTCTGAGAGGTACGAGCCAAAACATGCGCTTGTGTTCGAGCAGTTTATCTCAATCCGGGTGTTGTTTTCGCCCGGCAGGTCAATTATATCTATCGTCACGTTTTCCGTCACGTTAGTTTCAGAGTATGGGCTGTACTTTTTCAGGACAAGGCGTATTGACGACTGGTCAAGCGAGAAGTCCCAAGGCACTTCATCGGTGAAGTTGAAGAAGCTTACCTCAGTTGAGGATTTGTTGATTTTCAGGGTAGTTGTGACATTCAGGTTTTCCACTTCATAAGATACCAGAAGGTCGGGCACAAAAGACTTCGAAAGGTAAAGGTCCAGGGTAGAGACATTGAAGTATACTGTGTCAAAGCCCAGGTTTCCTGCAGTGTCGTTTGCCCATACGGTTAGGTTATGCTCGCCATCCGAGAGGTCGGAAAGAGTTGTGTTTGCGCAGTCGGTTAAGGTTTGGTTGGCTTCTCCATCAAGCGAGTACCAGCAGGCGGAAATTCCAGAGCCGGAATCGGTTGCCGTGTAGTTGAGGTCGACTGAAGTTATTCCGTAAGTTGTGTTTTCTGGCGAAACGATTTGGACTGTCGGGGCGGTGGTGTCCAGAATGAAAGAGTTGCTAGTGTCTTCCTCCATCGTGTTTCCTGCCAGGTCTTCTGCTGCGGTGACGTTGATTGTGTAGTTTCCGTCACCTGTCCCTGTAGTGAAGTTGTACCAGCCAACCCATCTTGTGGAGTTAAACCAGCCGAGGGCGGTTATCGTATATTCGCTTGAGTTCTTTATCTTCACTGTCGGGTTTACAGTCTCGTTCATGGCTTCGGAGAAGTCAAGTGTGAAGGTTACGTTTCCTGCTGCTACGGGTGAGGTGTCGTTTAGGGTTAGAAGGAGCAGAGTTGGGGCAGTCATATCAACATAAAGGTATCTTGGGCTTGTCTCGGTGTAGTTGATTGTGTAAGCTCCGCTTCCCAGAGTGTCATTCGCCCAGCCATAGTAAGTGTAGGTGCCCTCGGTTAATCCTGTTATGTTTGAGTAGAACTGCCATTGAGTGTCAGAGTATTTCTGTAATGAGGATTCGTAGTGGAGCATTATTTCCTCTGCGGTTAAGGAACGATTGTAGATTCTGACGTCGTCGATTGTGCCGTTAATAAAATCCAGCCAGGCCCTGTCCCAAAATACGGCACCTATTGAGGTATAAGACGGCGAACCGACAGTATTCACGTCGGCAAACCAATCACCGTCATTCTTACCATCGCCATTTATATCAGTTAACGTCTCTTCTTTTCCGTTCACATATAACCTCCAGACAGTTCCGTTCGACCACCAAACGACATGATACCATACCTCCGTTGTTAGAACCGTACTGCCACGAGTTATATCCAAATCGGTGGCCGGACCCTCCCGATCGACAAAACCGAAATAACAATTGCCGCCAGTATTCCTTATCTCCAAACCAAAAACACCCGAATTATCTGCGTCCCCCCCGTAACCCAGAATTTTATAACTTGCGGCAGTCAAACCCTCCAATTTAATCCATGCTTCAGCAGTCCCTTGAGAGGAATTATCGAGTTTATCCTCACCGACGACAACATAATCATCCACACCATCAAACTTCAAAGCCGAACCGAACCTCCCATCCGTCGTCCAGGCAGGCTCTCCAGTACCCTTGAAAGTCCCGTTGTTGCCGTAATTTGAGAAGTCCTCTGTCGTGTTTCCTGTGCCCTCGTTGAAGTTCAATGCCAGGACAAGGTCTTCATTGTCGCCGGAATAGGTAATTGATCCATTTCCTGCATCGGCGTCAAACGTGTGGTTGGTGCCGTTCCAGTTAAACACGAAATTGTCGGGGTTTGGCTCTTCGATTGAGATATTTGCCTCTGTCCAGTTTCGGTTGATTATTGTCGCGTTGTCCTCTGTTGGGTCAGTGAAGTTCAGGACAGGCGCAATGGTGTCTATCCTTATGGTTTCGTTTTTTATCGACTCGACATTTCCCAAAGTGTCGTTTGAGCGGAATCGTATATATGAGACGCCTTCGTCACTTATATGGATATTGGACGGAGACTCCTCCGAGCCGACTGAGGATGATGGTTCGGGTGAGGCGTATTTGCGGACACGGACATCATCTATCCTTGAACTTGATTGTGCCTCTCTACCTAAAAAGCCGACATAACGGTTGCTAAAAGAGGTGCTGTCTGACGCAGTTATCAAACTCGACCCATCAATTTTGCCCTCCAAATCATCGTCAAAGTAGGAAAACGAATAATCATGCCATGAGGTATTCGCATAATACCCATAATAGTCCAGATCCGTTTCAGATGCGCCGATATCTCTTGACATTCGGAACGTGGTTATTGCCTCATCCATATAAATTCTAAAGCCATTGTTTGGAACGCAATACGTTCCTCCCCCCAACCCGTCCCAATGCAACAAAGACCCCACCTGGCCGGCATTGGATCCATCTCCATCCTCAAGCATACCTTTATACTCGATTATAAGGTCATCATAAGAAATCTCATTCTTTGATCTCAGGTATGGACGGGCACTATTGCTTCCTCCCTGGACCAGTCGCAGATAACCTCCAGTTTCAGATACCGAACCTGCACCGCAAGAATAAGACTGCCACTTGTCCGTGTCGAGACTGGCGTCGTTAAAATCATCAAACAGGAGGAAGGTACTATCCGCACTGCTTGTTGTACTCACGCCGCTATTGTTGTAATACATATATACTGTCGTGCTCGTGTCTTTCTCAAGGAACGGCACCTTGACCCAGATAGTTGCATTCTGGGTTGTTGCGTTCCAGGATTCTATCCAGTAGGAGCATTCGGTTTCGGTGCCGGATGTCGAATTATAATAAGTGAACCTTGTCGCGTTCATGTCCTCCGTCCAATTGAACCCCAAACCTACATTCGACGAGTTCAGGTCAATCCTGACCTGATAATCCGTCAGATTCTCCGCTGTGTTGGATATCGATATCGGCGTCCGGTAGCTCCACGAACCGTAAAGCCAGACAGGCGTGCAGGTATTCGTCGTATCAGTGCAGAACATCGTCGTGTCACACCCAAAGCCGCTTCCGTCATTGCAGTTAAGCGTAACATTCACGTAGTTCGAGCTTGTCCAAGTGTTGAAAGTGTAAGGTGTTGAGTCGTTATTTACTGCACTCGCTGTGGTCACCGGGGTGGTATTGTCAACGGTGATTTGCCTTATTTCACTAAGGTTGACAATACCTGCAGAGGTACAGTTGATATACCACTCAAGAAGCCCGTCAGGAAGGAAGTCATCTGCGGTGATAATTGTGGGGGTGTTGTTCTGGACTGAGGCATTCATTCCATAGCTGCTTTCGTTCACGAAAAGAGTACAGGAATAGGTCAGTTTGGACCCATTGACTGTGAAGTTGAAGTCCGGCATATTGTTGCTGGTGTTCGTGTCGTTTGCAGGGGCGTTGAGGTAAACGGAAAATTTTGAAACCGCGCCAACATAAAGCGTCCGGTACATCGCCCCATCAGTGAAATCCTGGTTTCCAGCAGTGTCGTTTCCCCAGGCGTAATATGTGTAAGTCCCGTTTACAAGGTCAGTAAGGTTTGCGTAAAACCTGTACTTGTCGGGCTCGTACTTTGCAAGCTCGGACTGGTAGAGGAGCCAGATTTCGCTTGAGTTGAGGGAGCGGTTGTATATGCGGACTTCGTCGATTGTTCCGTTGAAAAAATGTCCTGTAGCATCATACCGCCCAATCCTTAGACCCCCACCATCCGCCAGTATGCTTCCTGAAGCAGAACGATTATAGGACAACCCACCATTCAGATATACTGCTAAGTCGGTACCATTGTAGACCCCAACAATATGATTCCAACCCAAATTCAGAGTTTCTGTATGTCCCACCTCATCAGTGTAATAGGCACCTGCATCAGTTTGGACAAATATTTCTGGCCGGTTCGATGCGCTGATGTACAATAAATAGCGATAATATGGCTGCTGTCCCTCTATAATCCCTTTGTAGTCCGAAGGCAAACTTGAAAGATATAACCACGACATTAAGGTTAGATTCCCTGTAGGACCAAGACTCGAATCATTCCCGCAATCAACATAGTCACCCGTTCCGTCAAACTGCAATCCCAGATTGTACTTCCCTTCTGTGTAGTTTGCGCCGTAAATCGTGCCGTCGTTTCGGTAGTGAGAAACATCCACCGCTAAGGAGTCATTCTCTCCAATTTCAGAAACATTGTTGAAGTTAAGCCCCAAGATCAGGTCTTCATCATAAATCGTATAGTTTGTCCCGTTCCAGTTGAACTTTAAGGCATCTATGTTCGCCTTGTAGAGTATTGTCGTATTTATCTCTGCATAATTTTCCTGTGTATTGTACTGGTCTGGGTGGGTTGGCTCTACAAAGTTGAGTTCAATTGGGGTTGTGTTCACTATAAAGGGACCTAAATGAATCGTGCCTCCTATGCTCTGGACATGGTCACCATTGTGAGAAATAGCATGAAGGTACCAGTTTCCATCCCAGGTGGCGTTCAGCTGCGTTTCTAAGCCGTCCCACTGGGCATCGCTTGAGGAAACTACCGACCTCGGATTCGTGTCCCAAAGGTAATGGAAGTGGCTGGCGCATCCCGGAGTGGAAGTAGTTGCTGTAAAGTTGATGAGATTATTCATCGTGACCTCAGAAACATTGTGCGTTGTCGAATTCAGAACGGGGTCTTCGGGTAGAGTATATGCCGAGACTTCGCTTGTGTTTGCCGTGTATACGCCATCCCCGTTTTTGGCCATCACCTTATAGGTGTATTGGGTATTGCAGGTAAGATATGAATCAGTGGTACCGGTTCCGGTATCCTCATAGACCGAAGTGTTGTTCCTGGAGAGGTTGTAGTATGTCCCGGCAGGGTTTCCATTGGCATTCCACTGGACAAAGATTTGAGTGGGGTTAAGTCCTATTGCGCTCAGGTTGGTAGGAATATTTGCAAGAGTGTACTTGCAGGTTTCGCTTGAGTAGCTTGCGACATTTAGCGCATTGTCCCTTGCCGTTACCGCATAGCAATACTGTGTGTTTGGTGCAAGGTCTATATCCTGATAAGAAGTTGCAGTTCCCCACCCATAATCAGTGGCATTGGTATGGTCGGTGGTTTCGTTGACATAGTAGGGTCCTGTCGAGTGCATGCCGGTTATGACGGTTGCGTTTACAATATTCGTCCAGATATTTCCCTCCAAAAAATTTTCAATAAATTCTTCCAAGACTTCTTTTCTGGGAAGAGAAGTGTCGTAAACCATACCATACTGGAAGAAATATCCATAACCCGCAGTACCTTTTGCCTTGTATAACGCAGAATCCCGCCAAGTGACATTCTGATAGGCAAATACCTCAACCTCACTTGCTTTTGCCGTATCCGTCAATCCTACCGGCCGGTGAGTCAAATAAGAAGAATTCATGGAAGGCGTGTAGGTCGCCCCCGAACTCGTACGGGTGGTTGTATCCGAACTTGAAATAATATCTAAAGCGTTGTCGGAGATATAATTTATTCCCTCTGTGCAACCATTCACTTCATCACCCGTAGCATTTATCCGGCCATAAAACGACCAATCACCTGTCCAGATAATTATATTTCCATTCTCGTACCATTCTTCCATCTTAGAACCGTCGGTTTCGCAATTATAGACCTGTTCAGGTCCCATATCCAACACAAGAAGAATATCTGGATGCGAGTCGGTCATTCTCGCATCCATCCAATCTATTAGGTCATCCTGCTCATCGTAGTCATACGCCACGGCACCCATATCGAGATTGCTTAGAAGGTAATCCCTAACATCATTCTTTTCAGAAACGGGCATCCAGTTAGTACCACTAGTCGAAGAAAATATGGCAACGTCCCCCATCCCCTTGACATTGCCTTCGCTATCATAGGACTCAATATAATAATAGTACGAGTTTCCGTTATCAGAAACCGAAGACCAGGAGACATTTAGCTGCGAGGAGCTGTGCGCAGTGACATTTGGCGCAGCTTGCGTGTCCGGGGCAGAAGAGTCATTTCCGTCGGTGTCTGAGAGGTTGTTGTCCAAGACTAGAGGAGTGACCGTAAGGTCATCAAAATAGAAGCCAGGACCGCTGACTGCCCACCAGGAACCGTAATAGAAATACTGGAGACTTTGTACATCAGTCCATTCATTTACGAAGATATCATCCATATACCCTTTAGTGGATGACCCATCAGAGATCCAGGTGAACTTATGCCAACCCGTGCTTCTTGAGACTCCAGAAACATACCATGTGCTGCTTATTCGATAAACATAATTCGTCGAAGAGGTTCCTGTGGCCACACCCATCATGGCCGCAGTCGCATCGCCATCAGCAGGTCTGGCGACAATCGTGCCTGTAAGGGAAGTATTGTCGTAAAAATATCCTTCCACCCGATAATTGCCTTCTATGCTGAAATTCTTTAGAATATAGGTATCCCCGTCATCCACAGTCTGATAGACTTCCACCGACTTTGAGCCGGAAAGATATTTGCTTGAGGTGGTTCGGTTTACAGAAGTGGAGGAAGTAGAGTATATAGTCCAGCCGCTCAGGTCGGTCTCAAAATCATCCCAAAATCCTGAAACCGGCGTGTAATTCCCGCCGCTCACATTCGTCCTGAAAAGCCCATATTTCGACCGGCCCTGGATCTCAGCATCACTGAGCGCCCGCGACCAGATTCGTACTTCGTCGAGCTCTCCCTGGAAAAAATCTGAAGGAGTTGTTGTGTCCCATTCCTGGCCGATTGAAACCTTATCTGTGGCTGAAAAAGCGACCATGCCGTTCATATCGGACTTGACCTTTTCCCCATCCAGATAAAGGGCAACTTCCTTGTTGGAAAGGTTATACCTCAGCGCGACATGGTGCCAGTTTCCATCTGCAACGCTTATCTGGCTGTCGATGTCTGCAGTTCCGTTAAAAGCGTCAAGTTTTCCGCTATAGGTGCAAAGAATCATGACATTGCCTCCTGCCGCTGTGTTCCTTCCGACAATTGTGTCTCTGCCCGACGTGTCGGTGGTCTTTATCATCGCCTCAATTGTGAAAGAATCAAGGAATTTCCCCGCAGTAGAATCAATTGCCTGGTAATCATCAACCCCGTCAAAAGTCATCGCGCCTCCAAACATTCCAGTGGAATTCCATGTCGGCTCCGGCCTGTCAAGCGAAATCTTGAGGTCCGTCATGGCCGTGCCGTTGGGGTAGGTGAATCGAAAGTGAAAGCCCCAGCCGCCCCAGCCCTCATCGACTTTTACCATCACACGGTTCCAGCCGCTCCGGAGAGTTACGGTCTCTATGTTGCTGTCTGCAATCGAGCCCCTTGCGTAATACCCCTGGTGCACCTTGTCGCCATTCACCCAGACCTGAATTCCATCGTCCGAGCCGAATCTTGCCTGGGCAATCCGGGCAGTCGGGGCATAGACATAGGCAAAGCCGTAGGCAAACACATACTGGTTTACGGCATAGATTCCATCAAAGTCTATATAGGTGTCAGCGTCATTTTGCTTTGCCCAGTAGACATTTGTAGTGGAGCAGGTATTGTTGCCGCCAATTGCAGAGCACCCTGTGTACGGCCCGGCACCAGAATATGGTGTTACAGTCGCTTCTCCGCCAAGGGCATCAATGTCCCTGACCGTGCAGACCGAGTCACCTGCATCATTACCTCCCGTGTTGTCATAGACATCATTGTAATTTCCGTCCCTTGCATAATTGTCAAAAGGCCCGACAATAAGCCAGTCTTTGATGTAGCCGCTCGAGTCGGGAGTGTAAGTCGTTACGTTCAAAAAGGCGGCATTATTCTTGGAGCCGCTTGCATCAGCGATATTGAAGCCAGCCCCCTCATCGAAGTGCCACTGGCCGACAAGCATCAGGTTCCTGATTTCGTCTGCTGAAAGAGTTCGGTTGTAGATTCGGATGTCGTCGATTGTGCCATTCCAATATTCAGCATCATTTATCTGCCTTCCGACATATGCCTTGCTTTTAATAAGGCTCCATGTTTTTGCAGTAGGCCCAGATAAAAGAACACCATTACCATAAAGGCTTGCGTAGGTCCCATCGTAAACCAAGCAAACATGTTTCCATACGTTGATTTCCCAGAAATTCGAAAAGGTAACGTCATCGCCGTATCCTCCACCATATAGAGTCGCACCATTCAACCCTATAAACATCGCTTGGCTTACTGAAGCACTGCCATATGCAAAAACCCATCGGTAGTTGCTCGATACAGTATTCGTTTTCGCCCATGCGCACATCGTCCTCGCAGAAGTACCGTTCGGAAAAGATGAGGGATTGCCAAGATCAACATACTTATTTACTCCATCAAAATCCAGCGCAAAGTCCCCGTGAACCCCCGAAATCCAGGCAGGACCATTAGTAAGATTTCCATCATATCCGTTTCCGGAATTGTCCTTTGCAATAAGCCCAATTCCTTCCTCAAAGTCCCACCTGCCGACAAGCCCGTTATTGTCGGCATCCGGCATTATCTCATCATCTGACCAGGTCCAGTTCAGCTGCACCAAGTTATTGGTGTTGTCACCTTCGGCAGTAAGGTTGGAAGTAGAGGGTCCAGTCCTGTCGGGGGTCGAGTCGCAGACCGTTGCAGACATTGAGGCGCCATTTCTCCATTGCCCCTCCATAGCTGAGGCCTCAATTTCGGTTTCTGATAATATGCGTGTGTAGATACGCACGTCATCCAGGTTTCCGGGGAAGTTCTGCGAGTTTGCTGTTGTCCCTGAAGACCCCATGAAGAGGTTTCCCGTATAAGAACCCACAGTGGTATTTTGGTAAGTGCCACCGCGCAGATATTTCCCATTAAGGTAAGCCTTTAATTCCTTTGTGGAGGATTTGTAGGTATAAGCCACATGGTTCCAACCATTAAGGTTAAGTTCGCTATTAAGGATATTGACCTCGTCACTTGTGCTTGCGGCCTGATAGATTCTTAGTGCCATGCGAGAGCCATCATGATAGACCATCCAGCCCCCAGCATAGTCAGTCTTGAAAAGAACGCCTCTCCATACACTAGGCGTTTCGTTCAGCTTGGCAAAAAACTCAATAGAGAAATCTGTGCCCGTAAGCCGCAGTGAAGAAGCGTCCGTAACCTGGACATATGAATCTGTCCCGTCAAAATCCATGCAATAATCGCCAGCAATCGTATTGCTCTGCCAGGTAGGGCTCCCAACAGCAGTCCCGGTGCGGCTGTTCCCCGACTGGTCGTGCACCGTTGTGCCCGTCCCTTCCTCAAAAATCCAGTGCCCTACAAGCCCGCTTGAAAGGGAGCCGTAATCCCAGTCACTGTGATGGTCATAGCCATTGAGTTTATCCTGAACCCTTGAGCGATAGCAGTAATTCAAATTGTCTTCGAGGGAAGTGTGCGCATATGAAGAAGAAGTTGTGAAGGTGAGGTTTCGGGGATAAGGATAGATTTCCGACAGAAGGTAACTGTAGCCAGTAGGAAGCGTTCCCGAAAGCGAAACGTTTACTTCGCCAAGCTCTGAATTAAGAGGCTGGTCTGTCTTGGCATCAGGAACGCTTTCGGGGTTCGCGACGCTCGCGCAATTATTTGAGGAGCAGTACTGCCCCATCTTGCAGTGTGCATCGATTGCACAGTCCTTCCAGACGCTTGAAGTCCTTATCTGGAAGTTGTCGATATATCCAACTGTTGTTTGATATTGCCAGGCCCTAAACCTCCAGGTAACACCGGGATGCATCCTGTGAGAATACTCTCCATACACTGAAGGGTTACTGAGCTTCCATACCTTCATGTAGGCATTTCCCCCGTCAACTCCAAGAATCGCGCCATACCACACTCCCGTTTCAGCACCTGAAATTAAGGTCTTTGGGTTGTACCACCCGACACCGTCATAGTACTGAACCCGGATATTTCCACTATTATCCTCCTGAAGGCACCATCGAAGAGAACTGTCAGACGGTTCCAAAGCAGCGATATGCCAGCTGCTAGTGGCCGTCCGCTGGAATTCAAGATACACTTCCTCACCGTCAGTAATGTCAGGTGTTGTCTGATACACCGTTTTATAAGACGTGCCATTCCCCCACATCTTAAGCACGTTCTCGCCGCTCAGGTCAAATGGCACGGTCTGGAAACTGTCGTCAAAAGTCCAAAAAGAAGTATTCTTGGTGTCAAAGGTGTCAGTTTTTGTGGTAGAATAAGTGCAGACATCCTCATCATCATCGCCGTCAGCATCACTATCAGAGTCCCTGCCAGTGCAGACGTCCTCATACGTGCAGTCTGTTGAACGGTCGCAACAGGCAGTCGAGTCGAGCAGAGACAAATCCATTCCAGTACCTGCAGTAGACGTAATCTTGTGCTCATCAATATCATCGCCGCAACAATACGAGGAAGCCAATTCACCCCCTAAAGCCCAAAACCCAGTACCCTTCAGGCAGCTGCAGTGCTGGGTATACAGGTCGCCGTCCATATCATTTGTCGAGAATAAGCGCAGGGTTCCAGTATCGTCATAATCATCTTCCATTGCCCAACCATAAAAATAATTTGGAATCCTGCCTACAAGGCAGCTTCCGGTATTGTCCCAGTTTGTGCTTGACGAAGGGTCAAACTGGCTGTCTGCCCAGGTAGAGTCAGAACATGCTATCGTTTCCTGATTCATCACTTGGTAAGTTGAGCAGGAGCTATCGGCATCACAAACATAGACTCGGTTAGAGCAGTTGGTAGAGCAGTCTGATCCTGAACCGTCGCCACAAACCTGCCCCCAGACAATAAGAGGCATTGAACAGACTGCAACAAGAACCAGAATCCCAAAAAAAGCCCACTTAGTCACCATCTTCAAACCCCTCTGCCAATAATAAGGGCAGAACATTTCTTTGCAGGCAGTCCTTTGCCAAGGTATCCTCAAGAAAACACAATTTTTCATTCCCTGTGGGGTGCATCCTTATTGTTTTGCTCCCCATGAGCCGGTAAAGGTGGTTTGTGAGAGTCACTCTCTCGACTCCAAGGCGCCTCGAAATAGAGGAAATATTAAGACCGCCACGTTCAGTTTTCAAAAGCTCTACAATCCGCTTCTCGATTCCATTCATCTGCTGCACCCCCTATCCGCCAGATAGCAGAGCTTGGCAATGCCCACCTTCCTTATCTTTATCCGGTTTTCACCCTCCAGCTTGTAGACATACTTTGTCAGCGTATGCCTGTGCACCTCAATCCAGCTGGCAAGCTCCAGTAAGGTAACCCCTTCACTGTTTTTTTCCAATATTTCAAGTATTCTATGCTCTATGTCCATGGTCTGTTGGACACATATGTCCATCCAATAACTAAATTTGCATTCTATAGTTAAAGGCAATAAGTGGACAAACCAGAGCCAGACCGCCTATTAAACGGTACTGGTGCTGGATGGGGAATGATCCCAAATCGTTTCAATGCCAAAGGCAATCCTGGACGTGAACCGATCACACTAAAATGAAAACTCCCGATGAAGATAGTCCATAACCTGCAGATTTGGCAGAATATGCCCCTTCAGAGAAAATGGCTTTGGGTCCAAGGTTTCAGTCCCTTAGAGGATATGTTAAAATGCCGCTCTGTCTCAAAAATTCTGAAGCGCTGTGGGCATCAAGCTAATGGGGCAAAAAACCAAATAAGAAGAATTACACGCAATTATTCGAAGTGCAAGTCATGCCTGATGGGCAGTTTGCTGCAGAGTTGCAGTCAACCCAGGTTCCAGCATTGCAGTAATCTGTGTCGCCGTCGCCGTCTGCATCAACGCTGGAAGCCGTCGAATAGCAGTTGCCATAATTAACGCACGAATTGCTTGCCGTGCAGCAGGCATCTGTTTCGTCTGCCAAACCATCCATTCCCGTCCCAAATACCTGTTGCACTCGATACTCCCCAGAATCATCGCCGCAGCAGCTTGTAGATGCTACTTCCCCCCCAATATTCCAACGAAGTTGGCCTGCTATACAGTCACAATGGCCCTGGCAGGTGTCACCATCAAGGTCATTTGTGGAAAAGGCATAAAGCTGGCCTATATTTGAGGTTTGTTCATAATCTCCGCTTCTTGCCCATATATAAAAATAGTTCGGGTTTGAGCCAGCTCCAAGGCACACCTCCGGGTTGTCAAAATTAGTGCATGATGAGGGGTCAAACGCCTGCTCATACCATGTGCTGTCAGAACAACTGCCTCTCTTTTCGGTCATGACTATTCGGGTGGTGCAGGGGGATGCCGTGTCGCAAACATAAACCCTGAGGGAGCAGTAATCGCTACAGGTTTCACCTGAGCCGTCTACGCAGTTACGGGGTAGAGTATATAAGGCCCCATTATGGGCGATATCCAAGATGGTGCCAAACGAAAACTCTATATCATGCCGCCCAAAGCTTACAACCTGCGAAGTTTCTGTGCTTGCGCCTTCGCAGAAGTAATTTTCAAAAAATACATATTCGCCAAGGTATGTCGGCGCTACTAGCTTCCCCATACAGCGGACTTCAAGGAAGTTAATATCTTCTCCATAATAGGTCCCGTTTATTGGGCGTACCGTAAGGTTCGCTGTGCCATTCGTAAAAAACACGACAGTCCAGTTCCCCCCAATATTTGGGTAACTCTGGTGATTGACTATCCATAGGTTTACCGGCTCGGCCTCATCTGGTCCAACGAAAAAGCCCTGCAAGAATCCTGATCCCCCAAAATAAAGAATGCCCATCCCAATTGTAACTACCGCAAACGCTGCCAGAATCTGCCTCCTTTGAACAGCCACCATAATAATACCTATTTAGGAAAGGTTTACACGCAGTTGTTGGAACTGCAAGTCATGCCTGACGGGCAGTTTGCTGCAGAGTTGCAGTCAACCCAGGTCCCAGCATTGCAGTAATCGGTGTCGCCGTCGCCGTCTGCATCAAAAGATGCTGTGGAACTATAGCAACTGCCATTATCCACACATTTGTTGCTTGCCGTGCAGCAGGCGTCGGTATTGTCTGGTGAGCCGTCCATCCCCGTGCCATAGTTGGAAACAATCCGGTACTCGCTTGCATCATCACCGCAGCAGTTCGTGCTTGCCGTCTCTCCGCCAATTGCCCATCTGCTTTGCCCTGCCTTGCACTCACAGTGGCCCTGGCAGGTGTCGCCATTCATGTTGTCTGTGGTGTTCATATATAAGCTGGTGGAAGAGCCCTGGTCCTGGTGATGTGCCCAGGCATAGAAATAGTTCGGTAAAGTTCCTACCTGAAGGCAGGCCTCAGGATTGTCCCAGTTTGTGCATGAGGTCATGTCTATGGTGCTTTCTAATGCCGTGCTGTCATTGCAGTATCCCCTCCGATCATACATGACAATTCGGCAAGTGGAATTCCATGTCTGATTGTCGCACACATATGCCCTGTGCGTACAATTAACTTTGCAGTCATACCCCGAGCCGTCATAACACCAGGGCTCCTCTGTCAAGGCATTGTTGTGAGCATAGGCAATGACCTCCCCAAACTTAAACTCAATGTCGTGCTTTCCTGCGCTAAGGACTTTTGAAGTTTCAAATCCGGTTGAATTGCAGGAATAGTTCTCCACAAAAACAGAATCCCCTTGCCATCCATAGGCGACTGGCTCGTCGCCACACCTCAATTCCAAAAACTTCAGGTCATAGCCGTATTCCGGGCTTTCGTCGCTGGAAAGCTCAGAAAAATTGGTCCAGGTTGTTCCATCTACAGCGGTTATGGTCAGGTTTGCAGTACCCGTTGTGTTAAACATGACCGTCCAATTAAGACCCACTATCGGGTAAGACTGCACATTCAGTATGACAAGGTCTATCTCAAACTCCTGCTCCGAAAGCTGAGGAACATCCCACACAAGCAGGTCATAAAGAGAATCATTGTTTTGGTCCAGGTAGTCTACCGAGTACTCTGGCTGCGTGGTAACCTCCACTCTTACTCCATCACGAAGGTGATATATCTTGGGCTGAGAAGCACTGTTTGGGAGAGCCACAGAAGCAGAAACATTTTGATAGTGCATTGAGACATTGGAAAACACGCGCACTAGGATTCCTCCAGACCTAGTTTTTACCTCTGTGCTAGGTGCAGAAGTTTCATATAAAACCTGCAATGATTCATAGGATAGGTTCCACGTCACGGGCTCTCCCACAGCAGCCCTACCCTGAATGGCCTGTCCAGTCAAGGAAATCACCACCGTGCCATTCTCGCCACCTCCTGGCACCAGAACAAGCTCAGCTCCCGTAAAATTTTCCTGAGAGCCATTCTCCAAGAGGTCTGAAGGCAAAACTTCACCCGGGTCTTCGGAAAAAGAGCTCATTCTTCCCGGAGATTTTTTCTCCGGCCTGCCCTCTGCCTGCTCCGGAAGGTCCTTTATCCCGGAAATCTCCGAAATCAGTATTTGCCTATCCCTTCCAGGCCCGGAATCCGCTAAAAAGGCATTATTTCCTGAGCCAACTTCCAATTTCCCCTCAAGGTCTCCAAAAAAGTCCGAAATGTTGAGGGAGACATTTTGGTAAGGAAGAGAGGACTTTTGTGAAAGGCGCAGCTTTTTCTCCCGGAGCACAATCCTCTTATCAACATCCAACCTTGTCCGAAAAACATGCTTTCTCTGTCCCCTCTCAAAGACCTCGATATTTTCTGCCTCCGGAGGCAAAACTTCGGACAGCAGAATTTCATCTTCAAAAAGCTCAACTTCCAGTGGTGCTGTCTCAAATTCAACCTCAACCAAGGCAGATTCTTCGGAAACAACCAAAACACCCATTGGTTCCTCATAGGGAATTTCGTCCCCGTTCAGGAAAACCCTAACCTCCAGGGCATCTGCGGGAACTTCCAAGAGAAGCTCTTCAGAAAGGGTCTGGTTTGATGGATTGGAGAGCTTGATAATTTTCTTCCAGGAAACTGGATGCCCCAATAAAACTTCTCCCTGTATCAACTCTGACTCAACAATGAACTTTGGCTCCTGACTGGGAAACTCAGTATCATTTAGGAGTGCAGTTTCATTAATCAGGAAAGTTTCGTTAGTTTCATTAAGTAATTCCGGAGTTTCATTTTGCAGAGTCTGGTTTATGAAGGTATCGTTCTCAGGAGCCAGCCCAGTAAGGTTTTCCTGTGAAGGAATTTCCTGTTTTGGCAAAAGCAGAATATAGTCTATCCTTAAAAGTATGCGCTGGCTCTCGACTTCGCCAGAGACATTTCCTGGCGGCTCGGAAAGGTTTGTGTCTAATACGCCCGAATCCCCAGCCAATTCCTCACCGGGCTCCTCCGTCAACTCAACTGGCAGCTCACCAGAGCCAGAGGCAGAACCATTCACATCGCCAGATTCACTCAAATTGCTCTCAGTATCATTCTGCAGCATATTATCTCCTGGCAGGTTTTCCTCCTCTTCAAAGCCCACATCATCCGTTAGATTTAACTCAGAAATATTCAAGGGTTCCAATTCCGCGCCCTCGCCCGAAACCTTCGAATCATTAAAATCGGCCGCATGCTGTAGCAAGGGCTCACTCTCTTCAGATACAGTCTCGCCAGCATTCTGGTTAACCTCATCATATCCTGACCCCGGGGAAGAGTCCTCTGCCAAGGGAGTCTCTGGGATGATATCAACCACCGGAAGCCCTTCAGAGCCCTCTTCTGCATCTTCCAGAGGGCTGCTTTCCTCATCCACTATTGAAGTGGAATCCTGCAGATCCCGTTCAGTTAAATCCAATTCCTCTTCGCTAACGGGCGCATCCTCAGATTCTAATCCTTTATCTGCCGAAGGTTCAGAATCTTCATAGGACAAAACCTCAGAAGAAGAGGAAGAATCACCACAAGAAGCACATTCATCTGAAGAAGCATCTGATTCTGTTGAAGGCCCCGAGTTTTCAGTTTCTTTGGTGCCACTTTCGGGCTCTGTCGAATCGCCTTCGCCGCCTCCTTCCTCCCCCAAATTCTCTTCACCTTCCAGAAAAAATCCCGTCATAACTGCCGGAGAGGTCCTAGGAACTTCAGGAGAATGCTGCTCAACATAGAACTCAAAGGTATGGTTTCCTTCTGAAAGCTCTAAAGGCACCTCAACTCTGCTTTCAAGTCCGGAATCATATATGCAATCGGAATGGTGAAATATTCTCAGGCCTAAAGAATCATTGCAATAAGCTCCTAGGGCAAGGAGGTAGTTTCCAGAAGAGGCCACCTCAAATGTTGCTGAGAAAATAGTCTGGTTTTCGAAGCCGAGGTCTGCAAAAACCCCGTCCTGCAAAGAAACTAAATCCTTATCGGAAATAGCGCCTGAAACTTCAGAAGGAGGAATGGCTTGAGAAAATAAAAAATAGCCCGTAAGGCCATTATAGCCAAATAATGCCAGTGCAGCAAGCAAAATAAGCGCCAGCAGCAACCGGCATTTACGCACTCCTTCCAAAAGGGCATACCTGGATAAACAGGATGCCGCCAAAAGCGCCCCCATACATAATTTCCCGATAAAATATAGTGCCGCAAGAACTTGGCTAAACTATAATAAGAGGAGTATATATTATGATTCCAGCCATCAAAAAAGAGCTTAGGTCATTCATACTGGAAGAGAAGGGCGGGGCGCAAAAGCAGGTGCTGATTTCCTTAGGGGCGATGCTTGCAGGCCTTGATGCCCTAAATGTTGTTTCACATATGGTGACCGGGGCGAATATTTCCTCAAAACACGACCATTGTGATCCTGGACACAGCAGTGGCCACAGCAATGGAGCTTCGGGGTATTCCGGCTGGCATGGCAGCGGCACTTCCCACTCCAATGCAGACGGTGTACCCTCAAGCCATTGCAATGATTCAGCTCATGGAAGCAATAGCCACCGTGACGCAAATGCTGCACACGGCAACAATATTGTACTTAATTACGGATGAGTCTTGAGATATAGCAAACGAAAACCCCAAGAACTACTGGGGCACGAGCTCTTTTTCCAAGAGATTTTTAGTCAGGTACTCCTTCCAAACACCTTCACAAATGCCGAATAGTTTGCAGCGCCGGCAGTCTTTTGGCTTGGCCTTCATAGATATCCGTTCTTTTTGCCAATCTAAGATACCCGTCGGCTCATCAAATATGTAAGTGGCACCCAATCTGAAGGTTTCAAGAAAATTTTTCTCAAAGACCGACTGTTCATGTTTCGGAATCACACAATACGGAAACCCATAGGTGAGAACCTTCACACCCAATTCTTTCCCAAGTTCTAATGCCTTTATCAGATGGGGTCGAATCTCCCTAATTGGAACAAAAACCCGGTCCAGATTATCTATTGCGTTTCCCCCCACCCTCATTAATGTAAAATGAACCTCATTTGCACCGAGACCCTTAAATAATCTGAGGTTTTCTTCCAGACAGAAATAGTTGAGCTTTGAGACAACACAGTTTATCTGCAGATGCTTCAAACCATATTTTTTCAGGTTCCTTATACCCCTGACACTCTGCTCAAACGACCCTGAAACCTGCGTTATACTATCATGAATGCTTGGTGTCGCAGAATGAAAGCTGATCATCATACTTGCCTCAGGCATTATTTCCAGAAACCTCTTGGAATATGCTTCCTTGCAGAAAACCCGCCCATTTGTTTCAATATGTACCTTTAGCCCCTTATCTTTCGCATATTCCAATAATTCGAAGAAATCGTTACGGATGGCAACTTCACCCCCAATAAAAATTACCTGCCCAATCCCTTCACATACCAGCAGATCCAATTTAGCCTTCACCTCACCAGTAGTCAAATCTCGGTATTGCTTCCTCTGCCCATATCCAATTATGCAGTGAAGACAGTTGTTATTGCATCCATAGCCAAAGCAGATATTCTTAGAGATTGTTTTTTTCATAATAGTCATAACCAAATACTAGTTTCCTGAAGCCAGACCCTCTTAACTAAAAATTAAAATTTAAGCGTAAGCGCCATTGACCCTTCCCACCCATACCTCTCAAGCCCTCCAACCAAACTCAATTATTGCTCGTACAGTTTACGGCAGAGTCTTTACGCTAACGGACAGCGATAAAAAATCCGGCATACTCGTCATTTTCTTCGTACGGAAGATAAAAACAAGAAAATAAACCCCCATTTCCTATTGATGGAGAACAAGAAAATTCCCTGGCAAGAAGGTTTTCCCATCGAATCTCCTTTGAGGTTAAATTAATAGCATACACCCGCCCTTCTGAGACAGAAACCAAGTGCCAGTCCTCAGCCGAGCAAGGAGTTGAATATATTGGAGAGCCCAGAAAGATACTCCTTAACCCCGACTCACCCAGATAGTATAAGTAGCCGTCCTCAGACCCAACTACCACATAATCTCCAAAAACAGCAGGAGAACCCCTGACCCGACCACTCGTCTCATACGCATTGATTAAACTACAGTCCTCAGACAGCTCATAAATATAACCATCATCGGATCCAAAAAATAGGCGGTGCTTATAATGCAAAGGAGAACTCCGCACAGCCCCCCGGGTTTTAAATTTGCAGTGCAGAGTGGAATTTTCTCGGCTCAGAATATATAGATAAGAATCGTCCGAACCAAACGACACATAATCACCAGAAACGGTTGGAGAACTTACCACCTCTCCACCCGCACTAAACTTCCATTTTAGGTTCCCCTCCGCATCCAAGACATAGAGATTCCCGTCATTGGACCCAAACACTACTTCTTGCTTGCTGTCCCCTTCCAAGTCTACAATTGCTGGTGTCGACCTAACCTCTGCTTGTGTTTTGAACTTGAACAAAAGATTTCCCTCGGAAGTAAGGACATACAAATTGCCATCGTCGCACCCAAAAGCAATTTCTGGATGTCCATCTGCATCAAAATCCCCAACCGAGAAGGAAGTGTGGGTCTCAGCAGGCAAATCAAATTTCCACAAAAGCAAATAGCCCTCGCCAAATTCCAGCTTTTCCAATTCAGTCAGATTTTCTTTATACTTTACTGCCATGATGAACTCAGTAAACGTCCTCGATTTCAAAGTAATATTATAAATGGTGTTCTTATAAAAGGTTATTACCTCATCATTGCCGTCTAAATCCAAGTCAACAAATAAGGGAGAAGAATCAAAGGCATCTGTTTTTTTGATAAATTTCCTTTCTGCGTGTTCCGGAGCGTTACTTCCTCTTGTTTCCATGCCAAAATCTATGCCGTTTTTACCAGGATCAAAGTCAACATTTCCCGTACGATAAATATTGCACTTAAACATGGGACAAGAGAGGTTTGAAGACCCGGTTTCAGAATAAGCCAAATCCTCCTTAACTGAAAAAAACAAGATGGCAATACAAGAAACCAACACCAGACTTAAAACAAAAATACTTCTCATCATCCGAGCCCCCATATAGAAGTATGCATTAGATCAATTAAATGCGCCGACCGCAGCATTAAGTCTCTTCAAAGAATCTACCGGTTCCCCCAAAACTGGCTTAAATTCAGAAGCTCCATAAGAGTCAAGATATTCTTTCCAAACACCCACACAAACCTTGAAAAATCTGCATCCTTTGCACTGCTCCGCCTTCTTCCTTCTCGCAAGAACCAGGGCTGTAATGATATCCTCTTTCTCACCAGCTATTCTCTTGGGAAATTCGTGCCTCAGATAGGGCATGACATAGTTATAAGTCTCAGAAACGTGGCGCTCATAGCCCTGCAAAAAACAAAATGGGATATCGTAGCAGGAAACTGGAATCCCCAGGCGGTTTGCCAGTTCGAGGGCTCTCTTAATATACGATTCAATTTCAAAATAACGGGGTGCAAGCTTAAACCAGTTGATTCTCGCGTTGCCGCCACCTTCAACAAAAGTAAAATCCAGGCGGTTTGCCCCCAAATCCTTTGCCAATCTGACGAAGTTCTCCGAATCCGCATAATTTTGCTTCAGAAGCACTCTTTTCAGGCAAACATCTTTCGCACCAAAAGTAAGCAAATTCTTTATGCCTTGTAGTGTTTGAGAGTGAGAACCCCTTACCCGGGTAATTGAATCAAAGCAACCACTATTTGTGTGGTGGAAGGGTATTAAAAAATGCAATCCGGGGGAAATTTCCAAAGTTTTCCTTGCAAAATCTTGCGAGGAAAAAATCCGAGCATTTGTCTGCAATCTAACTTTCTTGAATGTGAATGCTGCAAGTTCAAGCAACTTGAAAAAATCCGGCCTTATCGTAGGTTCGCCTCCAGTAAGCACTATTTCTTCCATGCCAAGTCGCCTACCTTCAGCAAATATCTCACTTATTTCTTTGAAGGTCTTATCTAAAGGGCAACTGCCTCGGTTAAGAGACTCTACCCGATCCCGGTTAAAGCAATGGACACAATTGTTGTTGCAAGAATACCCTACCTGGAGATCATATCTACTAATCATAATCCAATTAGAATTAGTTATTATGCCTGATTTCAGATTTTCGGTTCCGTACAATAACGACCCCACACTTCTGAAGAAACTTGTTGGGCTTCAAAACATTAACGGCAACCGAATCGAAGGAATATATCTCTCCGGGCCAAGGGAAATTTACAGTTCTGGCAGAACGGTCAGCGAAATTTCACTTAGAGAGCTGATGAAGGTCATTCGGTTTTGCCACAAAAAAGAACTAAAAGTGGATTTAGCGATTAATTCGACCTGCGAAGGCAGAATGGAATATTCCATAGAGCACGTAAGCAAGACCTTAAAGTTCCTGAAAACCCTGCATGAAGGGCATGGTCTGGATGGAGTGATTGTTGCAAATCCGGCGTATATTCAGACAATCAAAAAAGAGTTGCCCGGCTTAAGTATTGCAGCTTCTGCATTTTCAGACATTGACTCTTTTGAAAAAGCTCGCTTCTTCAAAAAAATTGGGGCAGATACCCTGACACTAAATGGGTTAAATCGAGACTTTAGGACACTGGAAGAAATTAAGAAACTTGGAATAGGACTCCGGATTATGGCAAACGAAGGATGCATCTGGAAATGCCCACTCAGGCAATTCCATAATAATTTTACTTCGCATGCCTCTAAAGAAGGCAATATCTCGATTGACCCGTGCGCTGAGTCGTGCATAGGATTACGAAAATTCTATCCAGAGCTAATCATAACTTCTGACTGGATACTACCCCAGTGGCTTGCCAAATACGGAAAAATAACCCGCGACATTAAAATCGTTGGCAGGACTATGGAAAGCAAATGGATTCTGCAGAGAGTCATGGACTATCTCCATGAAGAATATGCCGGGAACATACTTGACCTCTTGGAAAGTGCGATACCGATGTTCAATAGGCGATTCAATTGGTACATTAGCAGCTCCCACTTTGACGAAGCTTTTTTTAAAAAAGTCACCAGCTGCAATAAAAATTGCTTTGTGTGCCATTATTGCCGGGATATCGCAAAAAAATCAATTGAAAACCTGAGCCACATAGGCAATGGCTAAAATTGCCAAAGCACAGAAAGGTTAAATACCAACATACCCTAATGTAATTAATCAGCATATTATGAAAGTGTTGGTGCCCCTCAGAGACCTGGATATGATAGAGCCTTTGTCGCATATTGGGGCAGATGAATTTTATTGTGGCGTAAAAAAACAAAATCAATCCACCCTGTTACTCAATACGAACCGCAGATGCATGGATGATGCAAGTTTTAGATGCAACTTTAGAAGCATTGGTGAACTGAAGCTTGCTTTGAAGATTGCCCATTCACTTAACAAAAAAATATTCCTGACCTTAAATGAAAACTACACTAGACTTCAATTCAGATATGTCCTAAAGGAACTAAATGAAATATCCAGACTTGAGCTGGATGGCTTAATTGTCACGGATCTGAATCTAATTTTGGAATTGAGGAAGAACCACCCAGACTTGCCCATCCATATAAGTATGCTTTCTGCAGTATTTAATTCTGAAACCGTAAAGTTCTATCGGGATCTTGGTGCTACAAGAATCATTCTTCCCAGAGGCATATACTTGGAAGAAGTGCAATCTATTAGAAATAACAATCCCCAAATTGAAATTGAGGCCTTCATAGACTATTTCATTAATTGCCCAAATATAGAAGGTACCTGTCATTCGATACACGGCATCAATCCGCTACTGCCTACATTATGCCATAAGGAGTATCTTTACAGGATAAATGCTAAAGAAGAAATACCTCCAGAATACCTTTCAACCTGCAGACTTTGTAACCTATACGACTACCAGCAAATTGGAATTGACTCCCTGAAGATTACTGGTCGAGAATATCCTACAGAGGCATCCTATGTCTCCTTATACCTCGTTAAAGAACTAATGAGATTGTCAAAAAAAATAAGCTCAAAAGAGACTTTCGTAAAGACGGTCTCATCAAGTATAGATTCGCTCATTGAGCAGGGATTCGAATTGGCACGGAAAAATGTCCCCCACCAACTTGATGACAGGTCACTCTTCCAGCTAATGTCCCTGCTTAAGAGCGGAATAATATGCCAAAGATATGGAAAAAGATATTGTTATTTTCAAAAGGAAAGAGTATAGCATGGAATATGCGCTATATGTGGGTAATACAGAATGCTTTAGCAGAGTCGCCGGCAAATATATCCTTAAGTTGAATGAATCCAAAAAAATAAACCGATATCTTCAGAAACTCGATCAGACAGGCAAGGTTCTTTTTTCAAGAATATACTTCGGGTCTGAATTTTGTGAAAGAATGATACCTGACATAGCCGAAATTAAAAAAGCCGTTGGATTCTGCAATAAGAATGCACTGAGCATGTCTCTGCTTACGCCATACGTCACAGACCGGGCCTTGGATAAGCTCAAGGAAATTTTTGAGCTCTGGCAGCAGATTAAGCCAAAAAATGCCGAGATCATATTTAATGATTGGGGGGTATTCCACTACCTGAGGCAAAAATACGACTTTAAGCTATCAATTGGTCGCTTACTGACTAAGCAGAAAAAGGACCCCAGTTTGATAGAAGCAATTCTTGATGAAAAGTTCTTCAATCTGGACACTTACTCAACCGCCATTCTTAAGCAATCTGGAATTGATGCAAGTGAGACACTAAAAAATTTTATACTCTGCAATAAAATTTCAAGAATCGAATTGGACAATGTCTATCAGGGTATTGAATCTGACTTCAACATAAAAAAGTCACTCTACTACCCCTTCGTACCGGTTGCGACAACGAGATTTTGCAAGTCCCCCGCCTACTACTTTAAAAAACCCTTCGTCAAGGGTAAAAATCCATGCAATAGAGAGTGCTTGACCTCCCTATACAGCTATTCTATCAACAATGTTAAATTATTCCTAAAAGGAAACACGCAATTTTACTGCAACAACAAGCTGCCAGAAAATATCTCCATTTTCGACAGAATCGTGTTTGAACCACCAGAATTGCTTTTCGAAATTACCACTCAAGACCTGCAATCCAGAACAAACTTCCAACTTTAAGAAAAACGTTCAAGTTTGGGGGGGGATTTTTAAAAATATGGGGTGAGATGGAAACTGCCCTTATCCCAGATGATTTGGAATTGCCTATACTGCATAAATCCTACAAAGCAAACCTCTCAATTGATAGGTCCCAATTGCAGGGTCGTAGGGCGGATTATTATTGGTGAGAACATTTGCGTTTGACCTCCATATGCCATGAGAGGGGGTTTTTTCTTCAGGAAACCACCACCCATGCTCCACATGCACAACCTCCGGACAGATATCTTCGGTCAATCTGGCCCGTTGTTTTATTCTTCCTCTTAAAGTTTCGATAAATATCCAGCTTCCATCGACCACACCATATTTTTTCGCAGTTTCCGGATTAACCTGTGCTACGGGATCTGGATGATGTTTTCTCAAAGAAGGAATCTGTCTTCCTTCTGAATGAAAAAATTCCAAAATTCGGCCACCTGTTGTCAGAATAAGGGGATATTCTTTCATCAAGTCGGGGCGGGAAATGGGACTTTCGGGTGGCTCTACATAATTTGGAAGAGGACTGAACCCCTCCCTCTTCAGTTGAGAGGAATACAACTCAACCTTGCCTGAAGGGGTATTAAACCCGGAGGGTTCATATTTCCGATACTTGCTTGTGAACGATAAGTGACCCAATTCCTTCAACCTTTTGAAATTCATACAAAACGGCGAAAGCACGTGATCATGTATTGTTTCCAGGCTCAGTCTTCCTAATGGCAATCCCAAAAGCTTAGCCAAGTCGATTAAAATTTGTTCATCCTGCCTACACTCATGCATTTCCACAATTTTCTGTTGAGCCAATATCGCCTTAGCAGACCCAAAAGGAACCCCTAAAACATGATCTACCTCCAACCAGGTAGCCGCCGGCAAAACAATATCTGCAAGCTCAGCAGTAGGTGTCATATAGAGGTCGGCTACTACTAGAAAATCCAAGCCCATTAAAGCATTATATACTTCTTTCGAGTTTGCATAGGTTGCAAGAGTATTATTTCCAAACACCAAAAAAGCCTTGATCGGATAAGGATTGCCTGACTTAATAGCAGTCAACATGGTGGGGAAATGTGCCGCCCCCAATAGCTTATATCCCCCCAAGGGTCTTTCCACCAGGTACTTTCTAGAATCCCAGAAAAAGGGGAATCCTTGCAACTCCACCTCACTAAATATATCTCCACCCGGCACATCAAGATTGCCTGTTATGGCCCGCAAAATGGAAACTGCCCGGCAGGTCTGTAAAGAATTTGGCGTCTGTTCTATAGCAACACCCCATTCGATGCATGCCGGTTTTGTAGTCGCATACATTCTAGCCGCCGCTCGTATTTTCTCAGCATTCACCCAGGTTATCTCTTCAGCCCATTCCGGAGTGAAGTCTCCAACATGTTCCTTCAATTTATCAAAGCCAAACGTCCATTTTTTAACAAATGCCTCATCATACATACCTTCTTCCAGGATAGTATTTATCATTGCCAATGCCAAGGCACAATCTGTTCCTGGCCTTAACTGCAGCCACAGGTTAGCGGTCTTAGCACTCTCACTTTTTCTAGGATCAATTGCCACCACCTTACATCCCCTATCCAAGGCCTGTAAAAATCTAAAACCCAGTTCACCATCGGGATTGGAAATTATGGGATTATGCCCCCAGACCAGAATGCATTTTGGAAAGATCTCCCCATAATAATCACAAACGACAAAACCGCCATAGGTTAAGTCACTTGCAAGCCGTCTTGGCAAAAAGCATTGTGCTAACCCGGGCTCGGTCCAGTTTGGGCTTCCAAACTCATGTGCAAACTCTATAACAAAAGGATAATGATGCCTGCCAGTGCCTTGGCCAAAAGCAACGCAATGGGGTCCAAATGAGTCCCGGATACCCTTCAGATTTTTAGATATTGTTTCTAGCGCATTATTCCAGGAGACCCTCTCCCACATTCCTTCGCCCCTCCTACCAGTTCTCTGCAATGGATATTTTAAACGACATTCATTGTACAAATGCTCTATGCTTGCCCTGCCTTTTGAACACATGCTTCCCCGACTCAACGGAGAGTCTGGATCACCCTCCACAGAGATTACCCTACCTTCTTTCGTATGAACCAAAACTCCGCATCCACCATGGCACATGCCACAGGCACTTTTAAAGACCTTATCCCCCACACCCATAATTTTATATGGATAAGCAATTATGGAGATTTGTGGGGTAATCTTGGCTGGCGGGCGTTCAAAAAGATTTGGAAAGGATAAGGCTTTGCTAAATATAGGAGGAACTTATGTCATTAATCGACTTGCAAATTTGCTGGAGGAATGTTTTTTTAAGGCAGTTGTTGTTGTCAAAAATAAAGAACAGCACTTAAAAGTGGAAAAAATCATCGATAATCCCCACATAAAAATACTTGAGGACAATTGCGAAATATTTTCGCCAATTGCGGGCTTGTCTGGAATACTTAACGCTGTTGAGGAAAAGTTTATTTTCGTAGTGGCTTGCGACATGCCCTTAGTCAATAAGAGGGTCATTTCAAGGATTATATCTGAATTGGATGAAAGTGTGGATTGTATCGTTCCAATATTTGAAAATCGTCTTGAGCCATTATGTGCTGTATATAGGAAAAATATATTCCAGAATCGGAATTTTGAGGAAAGTATGCATTCGGTAATAGATGGCTGTAATTGCACCAAAAAAATTACGTTCAGCGATCCAGCGGATTTCTTAAATATAAACACAGTGGAAAATTTAAAAGAGGTGAAACCTCAGTCGGCGTTGGAAGCGAACCTACATACCCAGCACATCACCGCACAGTGAACTACAGTTGCTTAAGCCGATCCGTAATTCCTGAGAAAAACAAACCTTCTTTCAAGAGGTTATGCCCGTGAAAACTTGTGAGGGAAGAACGGCAGCGATCACAGTTTTGACCCGCTTCTCAGACAAGACCCAGCTTTTCAAATAAAAACCAGAGGGTAAAAACCATTAGGACTACTGTAACCAGAAGTAGAATAATGCTGAATGAAAACTCTCCAAACAGGTAACTTTTTATTACCTGGTATCCCAAGTACAAAGTAAGTAGGTCTCTCAAAAAACTTCTAAAACCCATTTTATGCGCTGTTTTCAGGGAGATCTTTTATAGCCTCGTTCCTGCCCACACCCACCCAGCCCTGCGCAATTTTGAACCTTTCCTTATTGGGAATAACCTCACCGAAAACATAGTCCAGCATCCCTCGTTTTACCCTGCAATTGAACGAATCTGGTTTTTTAACTATCGACCCATGTTCGCCATACTCGTCCACAATGCAGGGTCCGCAAAAAGGATGGTAGGCGCAATTTGCACAGTCAAAAGAGTTTCCGGAAGTTAAATCTACTATATTTAAAATATCCCAGCTGGAATACAATTCTGGATAGGTAGTATCCTTAACATTCCCAAGTCGGAATATTTCAAAACTTCTTGCTTCGTCACAGGCAAAGATATTTCCCTGGTAATCATAAGAAACCTGACTCCACGCACAACCACATGGCGAAGCCATACAGACAAATGAGTTATATCTTTTTGAAAAAATGACATTCTTCAGTATAATTCCCACATAACCCTCAGAAAATCGAGTTCCCTTAAGATTTAACTCAAATATATATTCAACACACTTTTTCCAGAAGTCAAGATATTCTTCCACGCTATATCCTATTTCCTTCCAACGCTCAACCGCAAATCCTCCAATACCCATCCTCCTTGCCCAAAATCCAGGCTGGCCTTGGCGAACATATTCGTCAATTATCTCCTTCCAGTAAGGCAATGAACCTCGGGTAATTGTGGGCATCAAACCTATTTGAACCCCTCGTTTTTTGATACACGCTAACTGTTCGACCACATCAGCATAGCAACCCCCCATATTTTCGTAGAATCTATTTTTATCATGAACATATTGTGGTCCATCCAAGGAGGTATTCAGTTCCACATTATTCTCAACCAGCCAGTCCAGTATCTTTTCGTTCATTAGGGTTAGATTTGTGACAACACGGAAATTCACAGCCTTATTATTACGACCACTTAGTTTTTTTGCATACTCTACAACATATTGCAAAATCGGAAAATTCAGGAGAGGTTCTCCCCCCTGAAACTCTATGGTTATGCGTCCAGAAGGACACTGAAATATGAAGTCGACAATTGATTTTGCAGTTTTCCTATCCATATCCCATTGTTTGTCCTTGAGGGGTCTTGAATTTGCATAGCAATAAACACACTTTTGATTGCACCTCAGTGTAGGCGTAAGTATATGGAGCGTAGTCGCACCGAATAATTGATGAAATTTTTGGCAATGCTGGGTGGTAACCGCGGAAAGGGTATCTTCAGTGAGAATTATGCCCTCCTGCCTTAAGAGATTATACAACTCTATGTCTGCCTCTACCTCCCCATGCCTCAATAGAGCATATTCTTTTTCGTCCAAAATCGCCCATCCACCATGTCGGGTAGTTACAAGAGTCTTTCCACCCGCCAATTTCCTTGTTAAATATTCATTGACTATATATCCTTTAGTATCTATTGAGAATGTCTGAGCCATAATAAGGCACACTCTTTATCTTTTAACCCTTTGTCCATCCGGATGCCTTGCAGGGCAATCAACCGAAGTTGAGGCAAATCGGCCTGGACCCGACAATTTTATTTTTTATGGTACCTCCTCTCAAAACTGCCGTGCCAACTGATCAAAACCACAAACTACCTTGAAACCATGATCTGCTCATGCAAACAATGGTTGCAGAACTCCAATGCCAACTCTTCAATGTCCATATCCGTCTTAGGAATCAGAACTACTTCCAGCCAGTTTTTATCCTGAACAAAAATTACCTGAATCCGGGTTATGCTCTCAAACCGCTCACAGACTTCAGTTATTGGAAACATATCGTAAAAATCCCTATTAAATCGTATTTTTGCCTGTTTATCTGAACTCTGAATGGGAAACATAATAAATCCAAACCTTAAATTAATCTATGGATGATGCGCTAAAGGAAAAGTTTTCAGAATATGCCAAACTACTTCCGGATCTAAGAAGGATATACTTTCCAGGAGACTTCTTTTTCAACAATTATAGTAAAGACGCTCCAGTTAGAATCGGGTGTCGATACTCCAGATCTCCTCTGGAAAGGGGGAACACAACTGAAGACTACATAATCCTCACAGAATGTTTTAGAGATGTGCCTGAGATAGATTATTTCTGCTCAGAAAGGATAGGGGGGCAGGAGGTACTGTTTGGGTATGTCCCAGATTTTCCGCTAGCAAAAAAACTCTCGGAAGGAGGACATAATTTCGCATCCATCACACACAAAACTACAGTCACTACCGCAATCAGCCTCAAAAACGTTCAGGAGGCAAATCCCAAAGATTGGACCGGCCTGCATTCGTTTTATGACGCAAAAAAAGATGATGCCCTCAAAGAGTTCCTTCTTCTTTGCTCAAGGAAAAAAAATACCCCAACCTCCCTCCCCTTGTTCGATTTTATAAAATATCTCCCTGCGAAAGTCGGGGATTGGGAACTGGCCACCATATTTGCCACATATCAAGGACACCATATAGACGGTGAAAATCATCTAGTTTCAGTCATACAGGGGAACTATGGTCTGGCGGGAAAATACCTCAATGTGGTGCTTAGGTTTATCTACAAAATGTCCGAAGGCAAAATTAGCATTGAGCAGACCGGGACAGATATTAGCCAGAAGGGACTTCCCATAAAGAAGAGTGGCAACGGAGCATTTTTCAACATTGCCTTTTCTAATACCAAGAACAACTACTCCATAACTGTTGGCAACAATGAAACCACCCCAGAATTCAGAGATTATGAATCCTGTATGGAAGCACTTCTTTTAGCAACCATAGAGAAACTTAGAGACTATGACTGTATGAAACAGACGGCAAATTTTATCGGAGAAACAGAGAGATTGGCAAGAAGCTAAAAGATTCTGGTCATTAAAACCCGATCATAATCATCTCTGGGGGAAAGAATAAGCTCATCTTTGTGCACCACACCAAGACCCAGCCATTTCAGGACATCAATTTCCTCCCCGAACTCCTCCAGAAGCTCTGTTTTGAATTTGCGTCTAAACTCGGGAATTGAGATGAATGGGAATTGGCTTTGAGAAAAGAGTTTGCTTCTCAGGTACATCCTCATTTGGTCTCTTGGGGCATGATATTTACAGTAGTACACTGAAGTTTTGAAAGAATAATCCGACTTAATATTCGTAATATCTGCATAATAAGGACCGTAGCCAACTTTTGAGGCGGCGCCAATTCCCAACCCCAGCACAGATTGTTCATTATATTGATCTAAATTATAATTCTCAAAATGGGGTCCCTTACCTTCCTTGAAAAAGTGAGTTTCTATTGTCTCGACCCCACCGTATTTTTTAATATATCCGCAACTCTCCAGCAGAGATTCGGCTTTCTTGTGAACCTCCAGAATAGAATAGTCTGCAACAGGGTAATTAATACCGATATTCACATTCTCTCTCTGATTCAGATACAATTTCCTGAATAAATTTGCTCTGGACAAGGGATCCATCGGGAAGGGCATAACTGGATTTTTGACTATCCTAATCAACACAATTGCATCGGGTCCGAGATTGATAAGCCCCTCAATACTCCTTAAGAGACTTTTTTCCGTGTCACCAGTAAGACCGAGCAACAAATCAGCACTTAAACATCCAATATTCCTACTCCTTATATAATCAAATAGGTCTTTCAGCCGGGTGTGTGAAACGAATATACGATTATTTTCTCTCAAAACCCCCTCATCCAGAGATTGTATCCCCAAGCTTATCCGATTAAACCCGTGTCTTTTAACCAAATCCACTTTTTCTTTTGTAGCAGTACTTGGGGACATTTCGACAGTGCATTCTTTTTTTGTGTCTACCTGGAGATATTTATGAATTCGCGTATAGAGAATGTCCAATTGTTCTGACGAGAAGATTGAAGAGGTTCCCCCTCCAATATACAGGTTGCTAAAGATATTTCTCAAAAATACCGGAGAAAAAAATTGCATCTCTTCGGTCAAGTAATCCAGATACCGCACCAACTCTTTTCGGTCTTCTAAAATGGTGGAATACTCTCGGCAATACTTGCATCTGGACTCAAGGCAAAAAGGTATGTGGATATAGAGTGATAAATGATGATTTGGGCTTCTCTCCAGACAAACCTTCCAGGCGTCCCTTACAAAGTCTTTATCCCTCGGAACAGCCTCCGCAGGCAAAGGATCATCTCTCAGTCCAACTTCATTATAGCAACTCAAAGCATGCTCAAAACTCCCCAATCTCCCCTTCAAGCCAGGATCACGAACCTTAGGTACTATTGAAGACACTTTATCCAGATATCTCAGTTTACGCTGGTCCTGACAAGACGACACCTCCATAATCCTTTTCTAAAAGGTTAGCTATTTGTACAAAATGAGAGACCTTGTATCTGTAGACTTCATACTGCAATTCAGTTCCAAATGCACCCTAACCAGACAGTGTGCCTAGAGCATCTCGCGCCACAAATTTGGGGGTGAGCTCGATAGATAAGGAGTTCAGATTAAACAACCCAAAAACATTTTGGCAATAGACCTTAGTTTTTGCTTAGGGTAGGATTTTGAGCATACAATAAGGAGGCAATTCTTGGGTTTAGCAAGTAAGAAGTAGCCCGGGGTAGTTTTTGGGTGAGATCCAAGATCAAAGTAGTTATCGTTATGGAAGGTAATCTCTTTTGCAAAATCCCCAAAAAATTCCCAAATAAGCAATGCTTTGTTAAGCCGAGCGGATGCATCGGGCATGAAATACATTTCTAAATCGCCACCCTCCTTGCAGTAGATTGCTGAAAGCCGCCTGAACATTTTCTGCTTGCCCCCAATGACCAGCCTACATAATGATTGCTGGAGCTTAGCCAGATTCAATCCAAGAAAAGTCTCCGGAACCCGGGCAAACAACTCTAAGGTCTCTTGATTAACGCCTCTTCGCCCATCAATTATAGAGAACGCCAGCCGTTTCAGTTCTTCTTCACAGTGATCAAAGCTAACCAGGGTATTTAAAAGGTTCTTATCTCGCCAGGAAATTCTAAAGGCATTGGCCATGCTAAATGTAAACACATTCTGTTCGGGCAGATGGGTATTTATAAAGTAGGTTCCCCTAAAGTTTACCCCATAACTGCTATCGCAATTAAACTTAGTTTCCAAAATGAAATAAAACTCTTCCCGGGTGACCTCATCAACAAGGTTAGAAGATGAATATTTGGCAAAAACAAAATATGAATTATCCCCTCTCACCACACCCACATCTTTCAAATAATAAGTCCCATAGATACTCTCTACAACCCCCTGAATCCCGCTAGTTTTAAGAACCTCTGATAAGTTGTACCCTGGCATAAGTATATAGCCATTCAACAAGCATATTCTATCTGACCAAACCAAATTCAGGTCAGGAGTAAAACCTTTCGTCGAGGCCTAACTGGCAACAAACCTCTGTTCAGATGGAATACTATACTCCGGGGGTTTCAGCAGCGGGAATCATTTCTGTCTAGAGGCTTGCTTGCCTTTAACCCCAGATTTTCCAGGTGTGCAATACAACACCCTTGATACCGTCTATCGTAGTCCAAGTAGTCCTTAACTCCGTTATGCAACTCTCCAACCAACTCTGAATACCGGTAATCCAAACAATTTTTGATCTTTATGTATTGTAGTGGAAAACAGTAAGAAGCAGATAAATCTGGGAATATATCCACTACGGGTTTGCAGAATCGGGTCGCAATGCGAACGTTTTTTCTAAAAAGACTCAATTCGCCCTCCGAAAATATCCGGTTAATGCTGCAACTCAAACCACAGTCAAATAACAAAGAGATTTTATTTCTTTTGCATTTCTTGAAAATATCCACCAACTGCCCCTTAAAACCAGAGTACTGGGTCAAAGGGACAAAGAGATTATTCCTCGATGCCGAAGGTTGAGCCAAATCAACCCTTAAGGCTCTAATTCTATAGAGATCTAAAAGACGCCATAGGTCCTCAAGGTCCTGATTAAACCGGTACAACGTCACAGCCATTGTAAGTGCTGAAGGGCTAATCCGAGACAAAATGTCAAGATTTTTACGCAATTCCTCTCTGTTCTCCATTGTACTTGAAGCAGTATAATTCACCAAAAAGGAAAGCGGGTTAAGCCCCAACAGCAAGTCCTTATCGATAGGTACAAGCCCGTTAGTTATTGTGTCCACACCAATCCCTGTTTTGTTAAGCACCTGAATGATCTTATAGATGTCCCTGTGTAAAAAAGGCTCTCCCCCAAGAAGCTGTACCCTAGTCAAATCATTTTTAACACACCATTCCAAAAATTTTTGAAAGTTCTCCCAAGAAAGCTCTTTCCCGCCCACCCTCTCAAAGAAACAATAAGGGCAATTCTGGTTACATTTCTCGGTAACTATTAAGTTTACCATATGCTTTAGACTTAAAAAAACAATATACTGCAGGCCCATGTCGGGTAGAGAAGCATTTAGGGCCAAGAGACCCGGCAGTATTTGAATAGGCAAAAAGTATTATGAAAGCAAGCATAGTATTCGCACCTACAGGTTACATGGATTGTGCCCCTCTGGGAATTGGGTATATAAACTCAGCCATACAGAATTGCGGACATACCACAGAGATTCACGATCTAAATATAGACCTATTCCACAATAACCCGCGAGATTACCAAGAACTGATTTCATTTGCACTGGATAAAAAAAAGCATGATTTTAATGACCGTATCCCTGTGGGTATGCCGAATTTGAATGTTCTCTTGAGCACATTGTTTCCTGGCAGGGCTAATAGGCCAAGGGTTATCGAACGTATGTGGAAGCTTGCAGAAAAATATTCGAAGTCCATACTGTTAAAAAATCCGGATATACTCTTATTTTCTTTGCATGAATCTAATGAATACCTCAGCATTATTTTGAGCAAAATAATCCGAGAAGAAGAAAAAATCCCAATAGTTTTTGGTGGATGGACCTGCAATTATGACCTCTACAAAGAACTATTTCTGAAGCTTGGCCTGTGCGACATCATTGTTCAAGGTGAGGGGGAAAAAGCAATAGTTGAATTGTTAGACTACTACTGTGGCAAAAAGAAGATAGGCCTTATCCCCCAGATAAGTTATTTTAAAGAGGGCAAAGTGATCCAAAATAAACCTGGTCCCCTCATAAATATTGATCAGATTTCATTCCCGGATTGGAATGGCTCAGACCTTGCCCAATATGAACTGGTGCCTATTATGGGTAGCCGCGGTTGCCCTTACAGCTGTTCCTTTTGCAACAATCTCTACATCAATTTTAGACAAAGAAATATTGAAGGCGTAATCGAAGAGATAAAAACCCAGAAGGAGAAGCTAAAGAAAAAGGCAATCTTCAGCTTTGACGACACCTCTATCAACATAGATATTAAGTGGCTGAATGGGCTTTGTGATGCTTTGATTGGTGAAAATCTGGACATTGTCTGGGATGCCTGTGCAAGGACACAGAATCTAACTCCGGAAATACTCAAAAAAATGAAACGTTCCGGATGCAGGACCCTTAGATTTGGAGTTGAAAGCTTCAATCAAAGAATATTGGAGGATATGAATAAAAAGATAACCGTGGCGGAGATGGTTAAAACTCTGGAAGCCACCCATCAGTCCGGAATAGAATGCCGCATCGGCATGGTATATGGCTATCCGGGAGAATCTGAAACAGAGTTTATCAGAAATTTGAAAATATTGAGGAGACTGAACTACTGCTTTAAAGAAGGTATGGAGGCATGCCTTGGCATACATTATTTAGACATGAATAGCCCAATGGGAATGCATCCGGAAGAATATGGCATCACATACGAACCTCAAAAAATAATTGGCCCAAAATTGCCTGAAAAAATAGAAACTATGGCAAGTCGGTGTATAAAATACCGCCTTGCAACACCTGACAAACGGAGTCTACAATTCAGGAAAAACATGGTGGACTGTTTTCAGTCATCCTGTACTTTGGGCATATTTAGAGAAAAAAATCCCCGTGAAATTTTAAACTTTGAAATCGTGCATGAAAATGAAAAAAGAGTATATTCCATATAAAAGTCAAATGCCTAATTATGGTCAATATGAAGTTCTCTGTCCCCTACAATAATGATTTTTCCTTATTGGAAGAATTGGCAAGAATAAAGGAAATAAACGGAAACCGTATAGAGGAGATTTATTTTTCTGGACCGCAGGACCATTGTGGTTCAGGCAGAGTAATGGATAAAACCACCCCTAAGGACATCGCAAAGGTTACCGAATTTTGTCACAAAGAAGGTATCAAAGCCAATATGCTTCTGAATTCTACATGCGAAGGTCTAAATGGGTATTCCGAATCAAATGTTTCAAAAGTCCTCAAACTTGTAGAGACACTTTATCGGGAGCATGGCTTAGAAAGAGTCACCATCGCAAACCCTCTATGGATTCAAAAAATAAGCAGTGAATTCCCAAAGATTAAAATATCTGCCTCCGTACTGTCCCAGATAGATTCCATCCAAAGGGCCGTACTCTTCAAGCGTTTTGGAGCATCCACCATAACTCCAGATAGGGACATCAACCGGAATTTGAGACTGCTTGAGGACATAAGGCATTCTACGGGATGCGAGCTTAAATTAATGGTGAATGAAGGATGCCTCTATAAATGCCCCTACCGGATATTTCACTTTAACCTTGTATCTCATTGTTCAGTAGAGGGCATTGACCCGAAAGAGGCATTCTTTTTCAATTGCCATAAACTATCCGCAAACGAGCCAAGCTTAATCTTAATGTCCCCGTGGATTAATCCAGAAAATCTAAAAACCTATGGAAAGATCACCAATTATTTCAAAATAACCGGAAGATCTCACTCAAAAGAATGGATCATAAATACCACAAAGGCGTATCTTTCTGAAAATTTTGAAGGAAACCTTCTCGACATCATGGATTCCAATCTAGACTGCTTTAATAAAAAATTCGGTAGGTCTATAAACAACAAAAGCCTGGAAAAGCTAGGATTCTTCAATAGAATCATTGAATGCGACAAAGACCTTTGCAGAGGCAAGTATTGCATAGAGGCCTTGGAGGACTGCTCAAAAATCAGCAAATCATTCAAGTAAATGATAGTGTATCTCAGACAATAGGTAGGTCAGTATATCTACCTTGAGGATTGCGACCAGCAATACTGCCACAATTATCAGAGGGGTAAAACATACTGTCTTCTTAGTCAAGAAACCCTCTATACCCTTCAATCCTCCAAATCGCCCAAGATCTTCTTTGGAAAACCCTTTCTTCATGATAAGCTCACCAGCAACAAGATGCCTATCCAGCCATTTTTTGAGCTCAATTGTCGTGCCTTTGGTAGTGATCACTCCGATAGGCACATCCCCTTCCTCCAGATCACACAGCCTTTTTTCGTCATACGATATATAGATACTCAAATTACCAAACCACATGGCAATTAGCAAAATTGCCATGGTGAGTGCAAACAATTCCCAAAAATACATAGTAAATATGGATATATCAAAAAAAAATCTTGCGAGGCATAAGACGAAAAGAATGTAGGTCAGGTTACGTGAAAAAAATCTTCTCAAGACTGCATATGACGCCAGACCTATAAACAACGCAATAATATACCCTGTTGTATAAAGGCCCAAATCAAGTAAAGAAAGCAAAGTGCCGACAAAATAAAATAGCCCAAAGATGAGCAATCCTAAGTTTAATACATTATCCCTGGTGAAGGTTTGTTTAAAGGCCTGAACTTTTTCTGAAAATTTGGTTTTTAATATTAATGGCAGAAACCATATTAGAAAAGCCAAAATGAAAACGTTGACCAATATAACCTGAGCGTAAAAAAAGGACAAATACATCTTAAATGGCAGGTAAAATGAGCAAATTGCAAAAAGTTTGCCATCGCCTGCCCCCCAGAGCCCAATCTTCCAAAAAAGGATGCCTGTAAAAAAGGCAAAGAGAAAATTTACCAGCAAGGATCCATACAAATCGGGATACATTCCAAAAGCGAATAGAACCAAACCTGCCAGAGCCATAAAAATCAGGTGTAGATTGTAGACTTTTTTTTCCTTGAAGTCTATATAGGATAGGAATATTCCAAAGACGGAAAAAATCAACATTCGAAGAATATCTAAGGAAGTCAGATAGAGCATAATATCTGTAACCAAACTAAGGATTATTAACGCAATCTAAAAGCCCTTCATAGGTCAAAATAGCTCTACCAAAAACAGGCTTAAGTTCTTCTGAACCATATTTTTCCAGGTATTCTTTCCATACTCCCTCACAGATATTGAAAAATTTGCAATTTGTACAGTTTTTTGATTTGGCCTTTATGGAGATGCGATTTCTTTGCCAATCAATTTCAGGGTCCCCGACCTGCCTCAGAGAGGAAGTTTCTCCCTTCGAATAACCCCTCAGATAATGAAGTTCTGAGACACAGGTTTCAAATCCCGCTAAAAAACAAAAAGGGACTGCCTCATAGGTTACTGCTATTCCCCTGCTAATTCCAACCCTGGCCGCCGCAAGGAGATATTCTGAGATTTCACTATAGCGGGGGATGATTTCATGCCAGTACTTTAACGCATTGCCCATCCCATGAGGATATGCTATATCTACTTGTTTGGCACCGCAAATCCTTGCCAAGTCAATAATAGCCGGCAAAGATCTAAAGTTCAATTTTGAAATAACCACCTTAAAATTTAAACTCTTAGCCCCGACCTCCTTAAGGTTCTTTATCCCTGCCAGAGTTTGTTCAAAAGAACCCTTTGCCCTAGTAATAGCGTCATGACGGGCCGCATTGTCCGAATGAATTGCAATCTCAAAATGCATATTTGGACAAATAATGAGCGTTCTTTTTGCAAAATCCCTAAAGCAAAAAGATCTGCCATTTGTTTGCAAGCTGATAAAAAGTCCCAAATCTGCCGCAAACTTCAAAAGCTCAAAATAATCCGATCTTATGGTAACTTCTCCCCCAGTAAATACTACCGAGGTTGCGCCAAGCCGTTTTGCATCGGTAAGATGCCCCATTATCTCATCCGTTGTTCTGTCTACGGGCTTTCCTTCGTTTCTCAGCCTCTCCTTATGCCCGGCAATAACACAATGCACACAGTTATTATTGCATGAATAGCCAAATTTTATATCCACCGTAACCACTTTTCCAAGCATATTTAGAGGAATATCATTTGTGATTCTCTTTTAATTGTTTTGGCAATGAGTCCATTTTCCCTTTTTGCTCGTCCCAAGGCTTGCTTATCTCGTCCAAGTCAAAATCATCCTCTTCTGACCATATTGCGTCCGATGACCGAGAACCACAACCCCCCGCCAAAGGAGTTTGCTCATTTTGTTCTAGGTCCCCAAAGATTGGAACCTTTGTACCTATATCTATGACTTCCTTTTCATCAAGCTTTTCCCTAAATGCTTCGTCTTCTTGGGCGTCCATTTTTACCGAAAAAAAAGCCCTTTTCAGAATAAGCTCCCTCAAATCCCGGTTTGTGGCAGCCCTTACGAAATAGGCCGAATAGTTCAGAAGCTCGTTATGAAAGTCCCCCGCAATCGCCTCCAAATCTGCAGAGGAATCCTTTGGCTTGATAGTAACCAAGACTTCTTTTTCCGGGTCACCATCAAGAAAAACATAATTTTTGTCTATAAAGACATCTGCCGCCTGATAAATTATTGGAAGAGGGTATATCTTAGGAGCTATCTTCACTAAGACTGAGCCCTGTGCTTTCTCCACAACTATGCCGTCCTGAGACATAATATAACTTCTTAAATATATGCAACGGGGCTCTGAAATCATATAAAAGGCAACCCTAATGTCTCAAAGGCCTCAAAAGCTTTGCCGCAGACACCCAGAATATGCCTGCAACCAGTATCAAAATAAACGAGAGAAATATCGTACCGTAAAATGATGCTGCAGTTGCCCCTAGTGCCCATTCGACATTTCCTGCAAACAAGCTTGCCAGTAGCAGGCAAAGCGAGCCGATAAAAAGGAAAAGGTAAACCTGCGCTTCCTCCTTCATTAATAGAGTATTTATTTAGTTAAATAAAGGAGTTCTTGGCCCAAAATACCCCCTTAAAAGCAAAGGGGTCAATGATAACGCCCAGAGCAGGGCTTTAGAGCAAAAAGGAAAATGCCCCCAATGCCCCCACTGTAATCAGTGTTACCGTGATGCCTGCCATAAGGACGCCCAGGACATTTGCAACAGAAAAATCGCGCTTTCGAAATCCAAGCAAGAAAGCCAGAAGCGCGCCGCTATAGACACCTGTTCCCGGAAAGGGGATTCCGATAAAAAGCGCAAGCTCCAGGGGGCCATATTTTTCAATATGGGGCTTTGCCTTCCTCTGGATTCTTCTTACGCACTTTTCATAAACTTTTTTCAAAAGCCCGATTTTCAAAACGTAGGGCAGGAGATAATTGAGCCCAAAAAAAACAAGCTCGCCAAGCAATATGTTTGCAACTACACATGCGGTGAATACAATAAAGGGGTCCATCCCAAGGCCATTAATCACATAGCCAAAGGGAAGCTGGAGTGGCCTATCCCAGATTCCAAAAGGAATGCTTGCCCGGAGTTCAAGCCCAGGAATAAAAGTAACAATCACTAAGAGCAGTATTTCATAAAGCATAACTGTAACCCAAAAGAAAGTTTAATTCTAGGAAAGTTAAAAACATGTCCATAGTTATGGCAGAAAAAATGCACCCCAAGATAAACATAGGGCTTATGGGCCATGTTGACCATGGAAAGACCACCCTGGTGGAAGCGCTTACGGACAAATGGGTGTCAAAGTATTCTGAGGAGAAAAAAAGAGGCATAACCATACGGCTCGGCTACACGGATTTCACTATCTACCAATGCCAGAAGTGCAAAAAATACTGCACTTCAAAAAAATGCATGGCTTGCTTTTCAGACTGCTCACCTATTAAGATGTTCTCGCTTATTGACGCCCCGGGCCATGAAAGCTTAATACCGATTGTCCTTTCCGGCGCAGCTCTATTTGATGCAGCCATTCTCGTGATCGCTGCAAACGAGGTTTGCCCCCAGCCGCAGACAAAGGAGCACCTGAGAGCCCTTCAGGTAGGGGAAGTAAAAAACATAATCGTGGTCCAAAATAAGGTAGACCTCATAACCCGCGAGGAAGCGGAAAAGCACCACAAACAAATCAAGGACTTTTTGAAAGGAACTATTGCAGAAAACGCGCCCATCATTCCACTGTCCGCCCAGCAAAAAGTCGGGTTGGACTTCCTGATATCAGAACTCATGTCTCTTGAGGAGCACCCCGCAATTGAAGGTGACCCTCTTTTTCTCATTGCCCGGTCTTTTGACGCAAACAAGCCGGGAATTGAGCCAGAGGAGCTTTCCGGAGGAGTAATTGGCGGAAGCGTAATACGTGGAAAGCTCAAAAAAGGCGAAAAGATTATTCTAAAGCCTGTCCTTATCGGTGGCAAATATATCGAAATTGAAACCAAGATCAAGGAGATAAGGAGGGATGAAGAGGCGTATGAAGAGGCGACGTCTGGCGGGCTTGTTGCAATACAGACCTCCCTTGACCCATCACTTGCCAAGTCAGACAAGCTCGTGGGGTGCATCGCGGGAAACGGAAAGATGCCCCCCACCATTCAGGAGTTGGTGGCCACATACACGCTCTTTGAAAAATACGAGATTAAATCCGGAGACACGATACTAATAACCTGCAGAAACAGCAGAAGTACAGGAAGCGTCGGCGGCATAGACAAGAAGCAAATCAAGTGCAAGCTTAATGCCCCCCTTTGCGCCGACAAGGGAAGCAAGATAAGCTACTCAAAGCTCATTGACCACAAGTGGAGATTAATCGGCTGGGGAGTGATTGAATGATTATAGTGTCGTGGATGTTAATCTTCACAAGCAGACCCTAGCAAATACCTCAATCCTATGTTGTGAAAGACTACGAACCCCACTTGCAAAAAGGAATAAAGTCTTCAGGCGAAACTCATATCTTAATATAAAAATACCTAAATTTATACCAATATTAAGTATTTAAGCTTATTATCATATACATATAATGTCTGAAGTCAGTGAAGAAAAGAAGGGAGTATCCGAAAAGCTTACCACTACTATAGAAGTCGACAAAGAATTGTTCCTTAAGTTCAAGGCACTATGCGTGCTGAAGGAAATGAAAATGTCGAGCGTAATTGAGGAAATGATTAAAAAATGGGTTGATGAGGCCTCAACCTCAATATCCATTGAAAGCCAGGAAAAGTAATTTTCTGCCAAGAAGCCACTCCCGTCTGGATTTTATGGATACAAATAATTATCTTGCTTTAAGTGTTATGGACGTAACATCTCCAGAATTGGTAAAAGAATTGATTTCAAATGACAATCGGCTTGACGGAAGAAAGCCGTTGGAGTACAGGAAAACCGACCTTGTCGTCAATGCCCTCAAAAAGGCAGACGGCTGCTGTATGCTCTCTATGGGTGATACAAAGGTAATTGTGGGCATAAAATTCGATGTAATTACCCCCTACCCGGACAGCCCAAACGAAGGCGGGCTTATGGTATCCCTTAACTATGTTCCAATAACCTTCAAGACACTTCCTCAGAACAAGGATGTCGAGATTTCGAGGGTTGTCGACAGGAGCATAAGGGAAAGCAAAATGCTAAACATGGAGGATTTTTGCATAACGCCAAAAGAGAAGGCGTTTTCGGTATTCATCGATGCGTATGTAATCAACTATGACGGAAATCTCATGGATGCCCTGAACCTTGCGGCAATAAAGGCGCTTATGAACACGAAGATGCCTGTGCTTACAGAAGATGGAAAGGTAGGCAGGGGTGACAAGCCCATACCCTTAAGGAATATCCCTGTAATGGTGACTGTTTCCTGCATAGATCAGAAATACGTTATCGACCTCAACAGCGTCGAAGAGCAGGCAATAGACTATGCCCTCACAATCTCCTACCTTGACAAGGACAGGATTTGCGCAATGCAAAAGCAGGGTGAAGCAGGAATCCCAAAGGAAGAACTCGAAAAGATTTTCGAGATTGGGTCCGAAAAGCAGGAAGAGCTAAGGAATATTTTGATGAAGTAATCCACGCAAACATTTTTTTAAGATTCAGATTCATTTCACTTGTAGATTCTGAGGATTTCCAGTCTGGCGCCTTCCAAGCCCCCGCTTATAAAAATCGCCCCGGAAAGGGCGCTTTGCGGCTCATATGATATATTCCTGCCCTCAAATGTCATGGAAACGCTTTTCCCACAAGAAAATCTCTTGACCTCCCCACTGTCAAGCAAAACCTCCCCACCTTCAAGGGAAACGCTCCGCGTTGAGTCAAAGAAGTTTGCGAGAGATAGTGTTTTTCCATCGGCAAGCACGTAAAATATTTCCAGGTGCGGGTATTCGCCCTTTACGAACCTGCCAAAAGAGCTGGTCTCCCCGATGCCCTCAAGCGACTGGTAAGCAATCCAGGAATTATAGCTGCCCGCGACATTCTGGAGCGATTCTTCGCCCAAAGTCGGAAGGTAAAGGTCTTTTTGGACTGCCGGCATCAGCAAGAGAAAGGAAAGCGCAAGTGAAATTGCGCCAAGGACAAAAGTCTGACCCCTCATAATTAGAAAACACAGAACCTAAAGATATCGGTCTAAATATAAAGGTTTCATACAAATTTATGGCAGGAGCACCTTATAGAAGGGTACATAAGCACGGAAAAGGGAGAGGCAATGAGCTTACAGTGCCTTGCTCCTATTGCGGCAAAAGAGTGCCTAAATACAAGACATTTGTCAAGAAGAGGGGCTTTTCCATATCCGACCCCGGTCTCAGGCGGGATTTGGCAGAAAGCGGTCTTCTGACTTCACAGAATCGACTCTATGTATGCCCCAGCTGCGCAAGGCACAGAAGAATCTCCCAGCCAGGAAAGGCAAGGGGCTCAAATAAGAGATAACTCCCAACGGCTTAATACTTAATCTAAGAAAAGGTCCTGAAAAGCATTTATAGTTATAAAGTAACTATATCTAGGTGATAAAAATGAACGCAAATAATCCTCCGGTATATACGACCCCAACTATGCCTGGAAAGGAAATCGAATTAATGCCTGAAGTAACGGGCTATGCAGCAACCTCAAAAGACTTCATAAGGGACTTCTTTGCAAACGTCAGGAGCGCATTTGGAATGGGCGTCCCAGAGTATAAAGAAATGGTGAGAAAGGCCGTAGAAGGCGCAAAGGAGGACATGGTAAGCCGGGCCTCTGCCCTGTACGGAGACATCGACGGAATTGTCGGCTACTCTGCTGGAACCGAGCCAATGGGCCCTGCAGGAGACATAATGGTTGCAAAAGCCACAGGAACGCCTTTCAGGTACAAGGGCCGCACAGCATCCAAAGCACAAGCCACTGCATAAGGCAAGTAATTTTGTTTATTTTTAAGCCATTAGCCACCCTAGAGGCAATTCTCTCTAAGTTCTGTGATTTTCAAAAATATCTGCCAATAGCCCCAAATCCACCTAAAAAGATAAGAGCTGGAAAAACTATTCCATTGGAGCTGCCTTCTCCACAATGAAAATGCCGTCCTGGAACCTCCTGCGGTCGTTTTTGGTATGCCTTGTGGCAATTTCGAAGTTTGCCGCCCCCTGGCCCACTTTTTCAAGGTCTATGCCGGTAAGCGTAATGTCCTGCTTGTTTATCTGGATTTTTACCCCGTCAGGCACCCTAAGCTTCCTATTGCCCTTCTCGCCCATATAATTCTTGACGGTTACTTCCTGGCCTTTCTGCTCAAGAGACATGGGGAAGTGGACATAATGCACCTTCAGGGAGTACTTATAGCCCTTATTTACGCCAGCAACCATGTTCTTGAGGTGCGAGGCAATCGTCCCTACAAGGGCCTTTGATTTGCGGGTTTCGTCCTTACCCACCACATTTATCCCTTCGGGGGTTTTCTCAAGCTTTACGATGGAAGCGGTTCCCCTATTGTAGAAGTCCCTCTCCAAGGTACCAAGCTTTCCGCTGATTTTTACCTTAAAGCCGCTGACTTCAGCGCTTGTCCCTTCCGGAATCTTTATTTTCTCCATTATCTTAGTTGGAATAAATTTAAAAGTCAAGCAAAAGAGTTTAATATGGGTATATTGCCAGGGATTTCTCCAAGTCCAGCTTGTAAGTGTAGCTTATCTTCATCTGAAACGTTTCCTCTACCATTGTGTCCGGGTTTGCCTTAAACTCGCATGATGCGGTTTTTGCAACTTTGTCTATGTCCCTGCACGTGCCCTTGGGCATGGAAATGCTCCCTATATCGATAAGCCCGTTTCCCTTGGGGACAAACTTGACGTTTCCATGCACGGAGTCGGTAGTTATGGGCGGCGCCTGGTTTAGGTCCACATAAACATCCACAAAATTATCCGAAAAGACAACCTGAGTCGAGCCCTTTGGTATGGGGTTTCCCGCCACCTCTCTTGAAGTGGCATACTCCTGGTCGGCAAATATTATGGGCGGCATCGTAAAGGTCGCTGTCCTCTCAACCTGGAGCCGGACTCTAACCGTAGTGTCTGCCTGAGCAGCAAGGTCGTCTGGCGCCACAAGCTTCCATGAAAAGGTCTTTTTCCTGACGCCCCGCATATCCGCAGTCTGCTCCTTTGTTTCTGAAGAAGTGTCAAAAAGGCCCAGACTCGAAATTTTGGCAGTAACGTCATAACGGTCCTCAGTATAAAGGTCATAACTGCTCGGGTTTTCCACAACCAGGTCAAGCACAGTATAATCCCCTCCCCTCACACGCTCAAGCTCGGACAAAAGATAAGCATTCATCACCCCTCTATATGGGTCAGTATTGTTGCCGGGATCAGCCGTGCACCCCGAAAGAAAAACCAAAGCCACCATCGAAAACATCAGAATGCCAAAAGGTGGTGCCCTCATAAATTAAAAACAGCTTATATAATGGACATCGATTTAATAAGGCGACTAAGCGAAGCCCGCGGGGTTTCCAGATTCGAAGAAGAAGTCCGGGAAGTCATAAAAAAAGAAGTTGAAAAAGAAGCCGATTGGGTGAAAACCGACAACATGGGAAACCTTATTGCCTTTCGTAAAGGCAATGGGGAGAAACCAAAAAAGATTGCATTTGTCTCGCATATGGATGAAATAGGATTTATCGCGAAAAGAATGAGCGGCGGGTTTGTCGAGTTCCTAAAAGTCGGAGGCATTGATGACAGGATTCTTGCATCCCGAAAAGTCATAATAAAGGCCGAAAAGGATTACGATGGAATTATCGTCTCAAAGCCCATATTTTTCCAGAAAAAGGAAGACCGCGACAAGCAGATAAAATATGATGACATGTGCATCGACCTAGGGCTCGTGCACGAAAAGAAGAAAAAGAAAAAAGAGGGCGAGGAAGAAGAAAACGGAGAGGAAAGCCCAAAAATCAAGATAGAAAAGGGAACCCCCATAAGCTTTGCGAGCAAGTTCACTAAAATGACTGACACGACATACTGCGGGAAATCATTTGACAACCGGCTTGGAGTCTACTGCCTTATAGAGCTTCTCAAGAAACTAAAAAACCACAAAGATGACCTGTACTTTGTTTTCTCAACCCAGGAAGAGGTCGGTCTCAAGGGCTCGCGCACCGCAACTTATGAGATAGAGCCAGACCTTGCCATTATACTCGACACGACCCCCAGCGGCGACCTTCCGATGATTAGCAAGAAAGAATCAGAAATATCCCTTGGAAAAGGCCCGACAATAGTCCTCCTTGAAGCTGACGGGCAGGGAACAGTTCTTCCGGACACACTGAGAAAGTTCCTCCTCGAAACTGCAAAGAAAAACAAGATAAAGCACCAGCTCGAAATCTCTGAAGGCGGCCTGACTGAAGCGGCAATAGTACAGATTGTAAAAAGGGGGATTCTCGCATGTTCCATTGGCATCCCAACAAGAAACCTCCATACACCTTACGAGATTTTCGATACCCGGGACGTCGAGGAAACACTGAAGTTTGTTGAGTTAGTTGCAAATAATTGGAAGTAGCCTAGCACATATCAATAAGCGGTTCTGTTTCAAAAATACTTCTCTAAGTAAAACTTCTATGCAAACCCGAGCGGTTTTTGCGCTTGCTCCTGACCCTTCTTTTTCAGCACGGCATACCCCCCAAAGCCTGCGGCTCCAACAGCTCCCGCAATAACCTCACCTTTTGTCCGCCAGGCATCAATATTTTGTGGGTCCAGGTGCTGCAGGTCAGGATGCGCCTCCAAAACAAAGGGATCATAAGACGCCCCCTCCAATGCCGCTGTGCCTGCCGCGTTTACATTATCACCTGCAGCACGGGCAGTTTCCATGGCGCTTTTGACACTTGCATAAACCGAGCTATCCATGCTCTGAACTGCACGAGTTGCCTCAATAGTATCAATTCCATCAGCAGCCATGGCGTCAATCTGCTCAGGAGTATATCCCTGACTCTCCAGAAAGCTTTTCATATTATCAGAAAACCCATTTTCCTGAACGCCAAGAATGGCATCATTTAAGACATCATCCCTCGTCAAAACTGTAGATGCTGGATCAGATTTCGCTGCCTCAAGTGGATTAAGCTCTTCATAGCCGCCAAGCTTCTGAATCGCTTTATCGCCCGCTTCAACAAGCTCATCGCCCTTTGCGTAAAAACCATCCAAAGTTTTGTCAAGCAGACCATCCTCACCGCCAAGGAAGGGAACCGGAAGCTTTTGAAGATAATCTGAAGCGTCAAGCCCTAAAACCGCTTTAGAGAGGTAAAGTGCCGCCAGGCTGCCGCCTACAAGAGCTGCAACCTGAACAGGGCGCTTGAGAACCGTATTGCCCACCTTGCTTGTAAGGCCACTTGCATAGCTCATGGCAGATTTATTTCCACCCGTGCTGTAGCCAGCCGCAGGAGCATTAGCTGCTGCCCCGGAATAACCCTTGCCAGAAACAGCACCTTCTTTATGATTATACCATTCCAAGGCCTTCGCACTTGCGGTAAGCGCAGAAACTGCTGCAGGAACAACCATAATCTATATATCCCCGGTATATATACCCGGACCTCAAAGACTTGCTGAAAAGGCCAAAAAAGCCAGCAAGGCCAAAAACATCACAATCTTTATAAGCCGCTGAACCTTTGAAGCATTTTTCAGGCCAAGTATGAAAACAACACCCAAAAACAGGGCAAGTGAGAAGATAAAGTAGGCCTCCCCGAAAAGCCCAAAGTAGTAAGGCAAAAACAGGAATAACGAGCCGACAAGAACCATGATTTTTCCAAACAAAACAGCATTCTTTTCCCCAATTACAATCGGAAGAGTCCTTGCCCCCGCGCTTTTGTCCCCCCTGACATCTTCAACGCTCTTTAAAATCTCACGCCCGTAGTTAACAAAAAATGAGATCGACGCAATAAAAATCAAGGGGCTCTTAGGAAAGTCAAAAATGCCCCCTCCAATCAATACCGGGGCGATAAAAACCGAAACCGCCAGGTAGGTATCAACAAGGTTACCAAGGACAGTCCGCTTAAACTTCATAGAGTAGAGATAAATCACAATCGAGTTAAACGCTGCGAAAATAAAGAAGTTCCACGAAACAAAAAAAGACAGCAAAAGCCCTGTAAATGTCAAAAACAGATAAATGAGAAAACCTTCTCCAGGAGTCATCCTTCCGGAAGGAATGGGCCGGTTAGGGCGGTTTATTGCATCGATTTTCCTGTCAAAAAAGTCATTTATAGTATTTCCCGATGCGCAAAGCAGTGCCACGGAAAGCATGGGAAGATACCAGGCATTTACGGAGATATCCAGCAAAATCATTCCCACAACCAGCCCCATCACAGAAAGAAGGCACACCCCCGGACGGACAATATCTAATCGGGAAGGCATAAGCATAGTACGGAATAAACCTTATAAGCCGGCCAAAATTAGACTATTTCAAAAGCTTTTTGGCTTCGTCTGAAAACTCTCCAAATTCTACAACAGCAATGGATGAGCAGGAAACTGGAAGCTTTGCGACTTTGCCAAGCTCTGACTTTGAAGGAAGCTCAAAATACGTAATTCCTTTCTCCTTGCAGATTACCGGAATGTGCAAAATAAGCTCTTTGGGGTCAACATCCTGGGCAACGACAACCAGTTTTGCAAGGCCCTTTTCAGCTGCTTTTGTAACCTCATTAATTCCCTTGATAACCTTTCCGTTTCCGCTTGCTGCCACTTTCTCTATAAGTCCGCAAAGTGCCTTAACATCAACCTTGTTTTCTACTGCCATAACCTAATATGCGAAAATATTTAATACTCAGGGGGAAGCAAATACATATATCCCTGGCATTTCCATTAGATGCCTGAAAAGCCGGGATTTCCCGACTTAATGTCACAAATTCGCCTCTCGAGCCGCCAGGCAATATCCTCAAGAAACCTCACCTGGTCGTTTATAAAGCCCACGACCGCCTCTGTGTCCTCCTCCAGAGGGTCGCAATCAGACCGGATGAGCAACTTTAGGGACCTGAAATAGTTGGCCCAGGTAATGGACAAGCCATAGCATGACTCAAGGCGGGATAGGTCATCTATGCTCTCTGCTTCGCCTATTGCCTGCAGAAGAACCGTAACTTCGTAGTCATACTTCTTTTCCGCCACCTCCAGAAGCGTTTTAAGCACTCTGCCAAAATCCCTTCCTGAACCGGGGCCTAATCCAAACCAGGACCCTCTTTCTCTCATATTTACCTTAAAGCCAGACTATTAGATAAGGACAACAGACATAAGCATAATAAGCTTAAACCGCAAATATCTACCTTCTGCCTGCAAAAAGTTCCGCGAATTATCTTGCGCCTTCGGCCTCCTTTTCGTTTCTTTGCCTCTCTGCTACCGCAAAGCTTTCAGTCGAGTTCTTGTAAGCGGCGACAAGCTCTGAAGCCAATGCTTCAGTCATGCCTTTTTTGGAGTTAAATGCTTTTGAGTAGCTTCCCTGAACAAGGCGCCTCATTACGAGGTCAAGGCGCTTCTTGGGAGCGCATATTGCCGGCTTTCTTGCGACAATGCCTCCAATCTGCTGCGAAATCGTAAGCTCATAAGGAGCTGAGTTCTCTATGGCTTTTACGAGGACCTCAAGAGGGTTCTTTTTTGTCCTCTGCTCCATAAGGTTAAATGCATCTTCAACTATGCCGTAAACGGTAGTATATTTTCCCGTGCAAAGCCCGGAGGTAATCTTGTGCTTTTTTCCCTTGTGGCCTGGAACCATCATGTGGGCAATCAAAAGCTCTACAAGCGGCTTGTTTCTCACCCTGCCGCAGGTTTTTGGGATAACTGTCGGCTTCAGGTTCATATAGGGCTTAAGCCCCAAGTCACTCACCTGCACGTCATAAGGCCACTTACCAAACAGCTTTGCGTCCATAAAACTTACTAAAATTTAAATTAAGCTTGATGGGGGGGTAAAATAATAAACCCTGGATTATTTATGAATAAGCTTGAAAAAGGCGCTCTGCCTCTTGAGCTGAAAAGAAAGTCTTTTCACCTGATAGCTGGAATCTGCATAACTCTTTACGTTTATTTCCTCGGGGCCGCCTTTGGAAAGCTCGTCGCCCTGCCCATCCTTGCAGGTGTCCTGGTATTCTACATTCTCCAGGCCTTCAGGGAAAACCCGATAAACAGGTTTCTTGTCGGTAACTTCGAACGGGATAAAAAAGCCCGGACTCTCTACAAAGGAGTGATTTTCTACGGCCTTGGAGTCTCCATCCCAATCCTCTTCCTTGACACGCTTTCCGCCTGCGCGGTAATAGCAATCCTGTCTGTCGGGGACGCCGCCGCCACCCTTATCGGAAAATTCTTTGGAAAAAGAAAGCTATTTGGAGGCAAAAAGAGCATTGAGGGAGCACTTGGATTCATTGTTTTTTCGGTTCCAGCCGCCTGGGTTTTTATCCATAACCCCGCATATTCCCTGTTTTTCGGCTTTATCGGCGCATTGGTGGAATTTTTCTCGCCTGTTGACGATAATCTTGCCATACCCATTGCGCTCACGGCGGTCATGCTTGCGCTGACACTACTATAAATACAGATTTCAAACAAAAAGAAAAAGCAAAGGCCAAAGAACTACTCCTTTGGCAAGTCCATCTTTATATAGACGGGAGGCATTGCAGACCAGAAGATAGAACATCCGTCAGGTCCAAGGTCATCCAGAGTCATGAGGTAGTCAGAATTCAAGGCAGCTTGGGCCTCTATTACCCCATATCCGCCATTACCTGCCCCAAAAGCCCCATAGCCATCATAAATAGCCAACCTATAATTCCGGGGATCTCCTGAATATGCGCTCACTCCATCTGGAGGCGGCTCGCCGCCGTCATCCTCTCCGCAGTCTCCGCTTTCTGAAGAGTTGCTCATAAGATTATTTAAATTGCGTATTTATAGGGCTGAAATGGCTTTTAGCCACCCTAATTGCCAAATATGGCAATATCTGCAAAGAAATTTTCTCCCCCTACTGCAACTCTAAACTATATATGGAACATTACAAGTGCCCTTTTAATTTATTTCTCGAAAAGGGTTTATGGCAGAAAAAACAAACCCTATGAAGGAAATAAAAATAGAGAAGGTGACCATAAACTCCGGCATTGGAGAGCCGGGAGAGCGCCTAGAGAGTGCAAAAACAATCCTTGAGCGGCTCACCGGAAAAAACCCCTGCTTTCGCAAAACCATGAAAAGAACCACTTTTGGCGTAGCGAAAGGAAGGAACATCGGAGTGGTCGTAACCCTGAGAGGAGACACTACAAAGGAAATGCTTGCCCGGCTTATCAAAGCAAAGGAAGGCAAACTTAAGAGCAAGTCGTTTTCGGGAAGGACCTTTTCGTTCGGAATACCTGAGTACTTAGACATTCCTAAGATGGAATACGACCCCAAAATAGGTATCATGGGAATGGACATCTGCGTAACGCTTCGAAGAGCTGGAATCAAAAAAGGAAAAAAGGTCGGAAAGAGCCATCAGATAAGCTCTGATGAAGCAAGAGATTTTGTTTCAAAGAATTTTGGAGTCAAGTTCCTATAGGCGCCTTTTCTAGAAGAGGGGTTTGCTAAATAAAAACCAAGAATATTATGCTTGAATCTTACTTCAAGAGAGCATATTCTTTTTACGGTGAAGTTGCCCAAAAGCTTTCGCCGAATTTCGGATACCTAAAAGAAGACCTCAAGAAAAGCGGCCTAAGGTACACTGCCGAAGAATACCTTTCAATGGCTCTCTTCATATCCCTCATTCTCTTCTGCATAGAAATTCCAGTGATAACTTTCATATTTTCATTTTTCACACATGTTGTCTGGGCGCTCCTGATGGCAATAGCCATCTCAGCATCGCTTACTATGATGGTTTTCTTTCTTTTTACGACTTACCCCAAAACGCAGTATGATTCTATTGCTGTGGAGATTGAAAGAGGCCTTCCGTTCTCGGTAAGCTACATGACTGCAACCGCTTCCTCGGATGCCCCGCCCATAGAGATATTCAAGGCAGTGTCAAAACTTGACGAGTATCCTGAGCTAAAAGAGCAGGCGATGAATGTGATAAGGGATGTAGAAGGCCTTGGGCTTGACCTCAGCGGTGCCCTGAAGAGGGAAGCAAAAAGAACGCCTTCAAGGCAGTACAAGGAACTACTTATCGGAATTGACTCGACGCTAAGAAGCGGCGGAGACCTATCTCTTTTCTTAAGCAACAGGGCAAACACGCTCTTTACCAATTACCAGCGAAAAATAAAGGACTACTCAAACCTCCTCTCCATGATTGTTGAAATCTACATTACTGTAGTTATTGTCGGCTCCATATTCTTTACCATTCTTTCAACGGTTATGTCCATGATGGGCGGCGCGCAAAATATACTGGTCATGCAGTTCTTCATATCCTTTGTAATACTTCCAGTAATCTCAATCGCACTTGCGTATTATATCAAGATGGTTTCACCATGACTTCAAAAAAAAAGTTCAAGAGTCACCTTTCAAAAACACAGGTGTGGCTGATATACTCTGCGATAGGCGCCCTTGGTTTTAGCATACTTGGGCTTATCATTTCTGTAGTCTATAAAAATTCGAACTTCCTGTACAACTTCCTGCTAATCTCTATATTCATCCTCATCTTTCCTGTCTTTCTCTTAAAATACCTGCATTTCAGGGATGTCCGGGAATGCGAAACATACTTTCCCAATTTCCTTGACGACCTGAAGGAAGCAAAAAACAGCGGGGTTTCTTTTCCTCAGGCAATAATGAACTGCCGTGGAGAATATGGCGCCCTAAACCAGCACGTAAGAAAGCTCCAGCAGGACATAAGCTGGGAAATTAGCATAGATGATGCCCTAAAGCAGATGAAAAAAAACCTTGATGACAGCAGAATACTTTCAAGAAGCATAACTGTTCTTCTTGAGACCTACCGCTCTGGCGGAAACGTCGAAAATATTCTTGAAACGCTGAGGGGCTCGCTCCTAAAGATCATGGAAAGTGAAGACTATCGTAAGGCAATAATGCAGCAGCATGTCATGATGATGTACGGAGTTTTCCTTATGTACATTGTACTCATCATAATGCTTGGGCATTTTCTCATACCTATGCTCGACCAGATGGGTGCAGGCTCCACAGACAGCAACCTTGGAGGCCTTCAGCTTATGACTGTCGCTTCTCCTTGTGATGGGTGCTCCAACCCTTTTTGCGGGATACTGTGCAAGATGTTTCAGGTTGTTGCTGGAATGTTTGGCTTTGGCACCAACCCCCTCCATGTATACTACAAGTCACTATTCTTCCTTATGACGGTAACCCAGGGTTTTTTCAGCGGCATAATTGCAGGGCAGATATCTGGCAAGAGCTGGCTTGAAGGGCTAAAGCACGGGTTCATTATGATGTTTGCAGGGATGGTCATAATCGTAGCGGCAAATGCCCTGGGGTTCTTCTAAATTATGCCAAGAGAAAAAGGGCAGGTGAATGTCTATTTTCTTGTAAGCGTTGCAGTCTTCATTTCGCTTTCTATATACCTTGTCTTTATCATGGTGAGCTTTTACCCATCAAAAGCGGAAAGCATACGCATAAACTCGCTTTACGGAAAGGCATACTCGATATCAGAATTTCTGGTAAAGGATGAAGGTTATCCTGAAGACTGGGGCGAGGACAGCGTGACCCGGCTTGGCATTTCATCAGTACCCTACGAGATTAACGCAACAAAGCTGGCGGCACTTAATTCTCTTTGCTCCAGGTCGGACCCTGAGCACGTAGAGCGCCTCCTGAATTCAGTGGGGCTTTACAATGAGGATGTGCTGATCAGCATAGCGTATCTCAACGGCACTTACCTCCTGCAGTGCAGCGCTCCGGGAAATGAAGTAAACCCGGAATCCATAAAGCGAAGGAGCGCGCTTGTAAGCAGGATTTCCACTTTTGAAAATGAAATTGTAGAGGTCAGTATCTATGTCGGGTAAGCTGCTTAATAAGAAGGGAATAATACGCGTATTCGAGATGGTGCTGTTCAGCTTTCTTCTTTTCGCCATACTTCTGCCAAGCTTTTTCAAGTACGAAGACGTAAACGACTGGACAGCGGCAAAAAACGTAATCCTCAGCCAGGACCTCCTGTTTGCCTTTGAAAAAAACAAACTCCTCGATGACGTGCTTATCACAGACCCCATTACTGATGGACACAGCATACTCGCAGAGCACGATGCCGACATTGAGCTTCTCGAAAACACCACTCTTTCAATCTTCCCGGTAATATATGACTTCGAGTATGAGGTTAAAAACGTCGCCCCGCCCAGGGTTTCAATCGGGTGCATATGCAGCGAAGAAGAAGAAGATTGGCTCAAAAGCAAGATATTGACCCCATCGTACCCGACCTTTGAATTCGCTATAAAAAGAATTGCCCTTGCAAATTTGTCTGAATCCTTTGACACCTTCGTAATATTTGGCAATCAGGGCCTTGAATCATACCGGGGAAACATAACAGAGATGCTTTCAAAAGGCAAGGGCTTCGTGCTGATAGCAAACTTCACATCAAGCCCCGACAGCATGACCGAAGAAATGTTCGGTATTTCTTACACGGGGGGAAGTTCCGGCACAAGAAGCATGAAATTCGAAAACCTCTCAAAGGAGATAACCTCCGGAATCTCAAAAAGATATGTTAACAACATTGTGCGCGTTCAGACCGAAGGGACAAACCTCACAGGAAAGCTTTATATCCAGGACACAGAATTTGACCTTGAACAGAACGTCGCAGCCGAGTGTGTCACGATTTCCTCCTGCCCCGACTGCCTTCACGAAGGCGAAAGTTGCCAGATAACCCCTATTGTCAACCTCACACTGTTCCAGATAGACCCCCTTGAGCAGAAGTGGATGGACATTTACATCAGGTCTTACAAGGACAACCAGAGAGACTACTCCTTTGAAGACCTTGTGCCCTTGGCAGTCGAAAAAACTGAAAGCACAGTGCTGTCCTGGCAGGACAACAGCTTTGCAAACGCGGTGGTCGGAGAATATTCCCTTTTTTACGAAACCGAGCCAAGAATGTTCTGGATTTATGGCTATGACCGCAAAAAAGACGACCTAAATCTTCTTCTTAAAACAGGGATAATCTGGTCTTCAGGGGAGCATTACTTTGTCTTCAACAAGCCCATACCAAGCAAGAGAAACATTGCGATGCATTTCTACACGGGCCTCAGGGAAAGCCAGATACCCTTCACAGTAAAGCTTTATACCTGGGGCTACTGAGGGCAAACTTATTAAAAGAATCTAATTTTATGGCTGAAGAAATCCCTCAGGAGGTACGGGTCAGATACCCTAAAAAAGGCGAGATTCTGGGAATTGTCGAGGAAAAGTGCGGAGGGGCGCATTTCAAGGTCCTTTGCACTGACGACAAAATCCGGCTCTGCAGGATTCCCGGCGCCATGAAAAGAAGCCTCTGGATTGACCTGGACATGATTGTGCTGGTAAGGCCCTGGGAAGCGCAGCCAGATGACAGGGGAGACATAATCGCCAAATACAAGGGCCCTGAAGCAGATGAGCTCAGGAAAAGGAAGTTGATAAACTTCTAGAGGCATTAATCGAGAATAAATTTATTCAGAAGTACTGTTATGCCCTGGTAGTCTAGCTCGGTCTAGGATAAGGGACTGTCAATCCCTCGACCCGGGTGAAGCTTTTCTTTCCAAAGAAAAGCTCCAGGACCAAAAGAAAGGGTTTTACCGCTTCGCGGAATAATACCTTGAAGTTGGTAAGGGTATTCAAATCCCGGCCAGGGCGCATTTTAAATTTCTACAACTCCAATTCATAAGCTCGCCGCGCCAATAGCGTTACTCTCGTACTTTCCAAACACGACTTTTGGCTCGTGGGAGTATAGTATTTTTCTCATTTCTTCAATTCCGTACTTTACAATCAGCCTGTTTTTTGCCAGGCCCCCGCCAACAGAAATCACTTCCGGGTTCAGGATGTTTGAAATGTTGCCTAGGCCTATGCCAAGGTAGAACCCCAAAGTTTTGCAGACTTCGGTGGCCTTTTTGTTTCCCTTCCTGGAGAGAACATTCAGTTCGTAGGCATCCACTTCCTTTCCAAAAACCTTCTTTGTTTCACGAAGAAGCGCCCTCGTGGAGATGTACTCTTCCAGGCACCCCCTGTTCTTGCAGTGGCAAAGCCGGCCGCCCGGTCGGACTATCGTATGGCCAAGCTCAACTGAATTCGACTGGCCGCAGTAAATTTTTCCGCCAACCACGACACCTGAACCAAAACCGGTGCCGATGGTAATTCCAACAAGGTTCTTTCTGTTCAGCCGTATCGCTTCTCCAAGCGCAAAGCAGGCATCGTCATTTGCAAAAGAAATTTTTTTGAACTTCTGGCCGCGCAGGAACCCGGAAAAGTCAAAGCCCTCCAGATAATGCAGATTTGGTGCCTTAAGGAGTTTTCCCTTCTCGATATCACCTGGAAAAGCAAGGCCAATTGCCGAGCCCATCGAGGGCTTTCCATCAAGCAGATAATCTATTAGCTTGTCTACAGAATCCATGAAGTCAGAAGGATTTTTCCTGGAAATCTGGATTTTCTTTTTTCTCAAAATCTTTCCATTATTCAAAATGACGCCAAGGACTTTTGTCCCGCCGATGTCTATGCCTATCCTGTAGGGCATAATTATCTATATTTAGATTATGAAACTCATCGCCCAGGGAGCGGAAGCAAAGGTGTACCTCACAGACGAAAATAAAATCCTGAAAGAAAGAGTCAAAAAAAGCTACCGCATCACCGAGCTTGACAGTTTTCTTCGAAAGACCCGGACAAAAAAGGAGGCAAAAATTATCTCTGACGCAAAGCGGCTCGGCCTTAACGCACCCGTTATTTTCGACACAACCGACTTCACGATAGAGATGGAGCTTATAGAGGGGAAGAAGCTTAAGGACATCCTCACAAATGACAACTCAGGCAAATTCTGCAGGAAAATCGGACTTGCCGTTTCGAAGATGCACGATGGAAGCCTCGTCCACGGCGACCTTACGACCTCAAACATACTGGTAAAGGAAGAGGAAATCTACTTTATCGACTTTGGCCTCTCAATAGAGACAAAATCCCTCGAACAGAAAGCCGCTGACCTCCTTACGCTCTTCCAGAACTTCCAGTCGGTTCATCCAGACGTCGAGTGCTGGAAACACTTTCTTGAGGGCTACAGAAACCAGGAAAAAGTGCTCCAGACCTTTGAGAAGATGCTGAAAAGGCGAAGATACATTCAAATAGATTGACTTTTAAATTATAGTAACATTATGTTAGACCTAAAGAAGGAGTTTAGAGACGGCTATTTGGATAGCAACTCCAACCTCTACGAGGCCATAAAGGAGATAAGAGCTTACGTTATTGAAGGCAAGCTTAATTCTTCAACCCTGAATTTCATGCTTAAAGCTGAGGTAAGCAGCACCTATCCCTCCCGGGGGGAGTCTTTGCTCGGCGTAACCTCAAAAGGAGCCACCTACCCCCACCTGATTAATGACCCCGAATTAAAAAAGAAGGGAAACCTGGAGATTCAATCCAGAGGGATTCATCCAGAAAATATCTACAAAACCGCAAAAGCACTGCAAACGGAATTAGGTTTGGCTACATCAGACTTCCATAAGATCGGTTTTTACCGACCATTTGGCGGTTATATCAAAGACGCATACGATATCTTGGAGAGCCACTGCAAAGGTGCAGAAGAAAAAAACTTTTTTGGGAGAGGTTACTTCTTCCTCGATGAAAGTATTGCCCCTATAGCTAAATCGGCCATAGGTGCTCATTTTGAAAATGTCAGGTCAAAACAAAAAATAGATGCCAATAAAATGGTATCTCAACTTTATGCCGGAGGCATAATTGGCGTAAAAGGGCTTAACCAAGGGAATACTATAGATAGTTCAGCCATTTACATCCCAAAGCGCATAAACGGAATAAATCCCGAAAAAGTCGCCTGAAGCCCTTTAATTTATTTCTCTAACCTCTTTTATGACAGAGAAAGCTTGCAAGATTTGCCATAGGGTAACTGAAGACAAGGAGTGCCCTGCCTGCAAAACCAAGGACCTTACGGAAAACTGGCAGGGGATAATTATTATCTTCAACCCTGAAAAGTCAGAAGTCGCCAGAGAACTTGGTTTCGAGGCGCCTGGCAGGTATGCAGTGAAAGTCTAATTAGGAGAATTTTTGCCGACAATATGCTCTAACTCTAATGAGTGGTTTATTGCTAGGTAGTTATATATGGCCTACTCAGGAGAACTCACGACTCTTTCAAGATTACCGAGTGCTGCTTACAGAGAGTTGCCCTCCCAGTACGCCCATTTGCTTGAAACACCTCCCCAATACGCCAGAGGGCTTGCTGTCCTTATTACCGACATGCAGTCTCCAGACCTGGAAGCAATTGGGGGGGAAAATAGAAACAGACTAATATCTGCCCAAGGAGACCTTCTGGAGCTCTGCATACCCCTTCAGATCCCGACCATAGTTTTGGAATACCGAAGCCGGGGCTCAGCAATGCGAGGTCCGACTATAGAGCCGCTTGCATCACTTGCAAAACTCACGCCCAGCTACGGGCGGGTGGAAAAGAAGTGGGATAACGCCTTCTGTGACACTGAACTGGCGCGCATGTTGCAAGAGCGCGAAACCCAGACGGTAATTCTTGCGGGAATTAAGGCCTCTTCCTGCCTCAAGAGTACCGGGGAAGGCGCAATCAGGGAGGGCTTTAAGATAGCAACTTCAGGCGACCTGATTGCCGACCCTCCGGACTGGAAACTTGACTGCTCTAGGGCATGGTACAAAACCAGCGGCATTTACGAAGAAACTATGCCCGAGATGATAGTTCAATGCATGGCGCAAAACAAAAACACGGGCAGTGCCACCCGACCTACAGCAAGCTCATTGAGGCAATAAAAGCATAAAAGCCCTGCCAGAGTATATTATGGAGCCCGTAGTTGCAAGATTTCGGCGTGGAAGGGACACTTTCGAGATTCTGGTATACCCTAAAGAGGCCGTCGAGTTCAAGAAAGGAATTGGAGAACTGACTAATGTTCTGGTAAGCGACGAGATATTCCTGGATGTCCAGAAGGGCAAAAAAGCCCCCGACAATGACCTCAAAAAGGCCTTTAAAACAGACAACAAGCAGGAAATCGCCAAAACCATCATAAAAGAAGGCGAAGTGCAACTCCCCAAAGCCATGAGAGATGAGATGCTTGACAAGAAAAAAAGGCAGATTGCCGCCATCATCTCCAAAATGGGCGTAAACCCACAAACGAAGGCGCCGCACCCCCCGGAAAGGATTCTGGGAGTTATGGACAAGCTTGGCGTAAACGTCGACCCATACCACAGCGCCGAAGACCAGGTCCAGAGGATTGTAGAGAAAATACGCGTGGAAATACCGATTTCGATTGAAAATGTCCGGCTCGAGATAAAAGTCCCCATGGCGTACGGCAGGATGGCCTACGGCAAGATAAAGGCCATTGGGAAGATTATGAGGGAGTCCTGGAACCCGGACGGAAGCTTAAGCTGCGTCCTGGAAGTCCCTGCAGGGCAGAAAAACGATGTTTACGACAAATTAGGGGGGCTAACGCACGGAGAAGCAGTCATAACTGAGTCAAAGTAGATTATCTGACATATATTCCAAAGAACATAACTGTCAGCAACGCCCGATTAATAATTTCAGAGATAAATTGTTTATGGAAAACGAAGGAGAAGGATATATAGTAGTAACGCCCGGGACGCTTCTTGCAACAAGCGAAAAAATGGGTGAAGGGACGTTCATAATGAACGGAAAGACCTTTTCAAAATATTTTGGAATCGTCAAGAAGACAGAATACAAGACAAGTGTTGTCCCATTCAACCAGAAGTACGCGCCGCAGGTAGGCGACATGGTAATCGGCCAAATCAGGGACTTCAAGCATCCTTTCTGGATTGTGGATATATTCGCCCCCAGCCCAAGCTTCCTGTTTGTCAAGGACATAAACATAAGGGAGGGAAGGCAGGACCAGCTTATGAATGTCTTCAAGCCGGGAACCTGGATATTCGCGGAAGTTTCAGAGATAACCGACAGGGTAAAGCTTTCAATGAAAAACAGGGAAGCAAAAATCCTGAAAGGCGGACGATTCGCAACCATTTCCCCGTCAAAGATACCAAGAGTCATTGGCAAAAAGGGCAGCATGATTCACCTACTCCAGGAAAAGACCGACTGCCACATAAAAACAGGGCAAAACGGCCTAGTCTGGATTGAAGGCGGAAAATGTGACCTCACGATAAGGGCCATACAGAAAATAGAAAAAGAGGCGCACATACCAGGGCTTACCGACAGGATAACGGACATGCTAAGTAAAGAGGTGAAGGAAAATGACATTGATTAAGGACGGAATAAGGTGGGACGGCCGAAAGCTAGAAGAGCTTAGGCCCCTAAGCGCAAAGCTCAAAGTGGTGGAAAACGCAGACGGCTCAGCGATGTTCAAGATGGGCGACACGATTGCAATAGCAAGCGTGCACGGCCCGATGGAGGTTTACCCTGCATTTCTCGAGAAGGCCGACAGGGCCATTCTTGAGGTAAACTACCAGATGCTTCCATTTTCAACCGACGACCGCATGAGGCCGGGCTTTTCAAGAAGAAGCGTTGAGATATCGTCCCTTATTAAGAGGGTCTTTGAAAGCGCCATATTCCTCGAGGACATGCCAAGAACCAAGATAATCGTCAACATCGACATCCTGTGCGCAGATGCATCGACCAGGTGCGCTGCGATAAACGCCGCCTCCCTTGCACTGGCAACAGCCGGGATTCCCATGAAGGACCTAGTTGCAAGCTGCGCCGCAGGAAAGGTGGAAGACCAGGTTGTCATAGACGTTGCAGGAAAGGAGGACACCGAAGGGGAGGTAGACCTGCCAATCGCATATCTGCCTTTGACTGAGGAAGTCCTGCTTCTCCAGATGGACGGCATAATCAACAGGGGAGAATTCAGTGAAATGACCTCAAAATCAATTGAGGCGTGCAAGCAGATACACGACTTCCAGAAGAACGCCCTGATGGAATATAGGGAAGACTGATTGAGATATTTTATTTTCTTGAATGAATTTTGATAAAAATTAAAAAAGTAAGCGTTATCGCTGGCTGGTGCTGTCAAAGTACACCCTCATCGAGGGGGTCATTGGGCTTCCAGTATATGTGGTTGTTAACCCGCAAGGTTCCGCCTCTTTTTGGCTGATTCTACTCTGCCATTTAGACGCTGATTCAACAAAGGACCGGGTTGGCCACTGAGTGCTGTCCGTCGAAAGAGCATTGACTATTTCACACCCCGCATACCTGTTTAGATCGTCCCTGACTAGATCATAAGGCGGTCTATTGTTCCGGTTTACGCCAAGGTCTGCTCCACCAGGAAGTATCTGAGGAAATCGTTTCATATTGTTCACCTAAACTAAGTAGTAAAAAAAGCTTAAATACTTTTCTGACCACTCAGCATAAATTGAAACAGAAATTTAAAAAGAGGGGGCGGCTATTATAAAAAAAGCCGGAATATAGTTTTATGATACCAAACATTAACCCCAAGCAGCTCGAGAAAATGGCCCGCCAGATGGGCATGCAGGTCCAAAACATTGATGCGACCGAAGTAATAATCAAGTCGCCGGATGGAGACTGGATAATAAAGAGCCCGCAGGTCACGAAGGTCTGCATGGGCTCAACAGAAACCTTCCAGGTGATGGGAGAAGTCACAAGGGAGGACAAAGTCAAGGCAGAAGACATCGAGATTCTTGTGCAAAAGACTGGGATAAGCAAGGAAAAGGCCGAAGAACTCCTTACTGAAACAGGAGACCTGCTTTTGGCAATAAAGAGGGCTAAAGAATGATTTACCTCATCATCGGTCCTCCCGCATCAGGCAAAGGCACTACCGCAAGCAGGATGAAGGCGGAGTTTCAGCTTGAGCACATCTCCAGCGGAGACCTTTTCAGGGAGCTAAACGACGAGGAGATTAGAAAATACCTTGTTTCCGGACGGCTCTTGCCTGATGAACTGGTAGCCAGAGTCGTCGAGCGGGCGATAAAAGGCAAAGACAATTATATTCTTGACGGCTACCCCAGAAACCTCGCGCAGGCAAAGCTTCTTGACCAGTTCCTGAAAAACGATGGAAAAGAGGTCGGGCAGGTCATATATCTTGAAACCGGAAACGACAAGATAATCCAGAGAATGACAAACCGGAGGGTCTGCTCAAAATGCGGCAAAATCTACAACCTGGTAACTCTCCCGCCGCCTAAGCCAGGCAAATGCGAGTGCGGAGGAGAGCTATTTCAGAGAGAGGATGACAAGGAAGCGATAATCCTTGGGCGAATTGACACCTTCAACCGGCAGACAAAGCCCGTTCTAGACCACTACAATGACCAGCTGCTTACCATCAATGGTGAAAAGGAGATAGAAGGCATAATGGAGGAAGTAAGGGCCGGAATAAACCGATAGTCAGCCGTAAATAAGCATTTCGTCCGTGCTTTTCCTCCAAGCATCTCTTACCTCTCTTAGAGCCGATTTCTGAACCTTCCTGAACCCAGAAAGAAAAACATCTGCCCTTTTTTTCGCAAGTTCCTCAAGTTCGTAACTCTTTCCGGGATAAGTCTTGGCAAGACGCGCAATCTCAACTGACTTTGCAAGGCCGATAAGGTCACCCTGGTCTTGAAGAACATATACCTCATCTCCAGAATCCGGTCCCAATAGACGAGAGAGCCCCACAAGGTACCGGCACTTGCCCTTGAAAATAGAGCCACAGGCAGGAAGTTCTGAACCCAAAAAATCCCTGCGATTTTTCTCAACATACTGCCTATAGCCAGGCAATCCAGACTCCAATGCTTCAGCATTACCCACAATGCAGTCTGCCAAAAGATTGCCCCGTGAAAAATTGCAGCCCGCATAAAATGGGGGCTCGAACAGCCCAAAATTATCAACGGGCAAGCTCTTTACCTCAACACCCTCTCCCCTTAGCAAAGGATAAAGATAAACGCTGCAATATTCCGGGGACTTTTCGCCCCATTTATAAATCTGGCCTCCAGGGTCCAAAATTCCCGAAATAGATGCTCTTACAACATAAAGATCCTGGTTGGGTGCACCGGAAAATATATCTGCCGACAGAACCGGCTCTGATTCCTCACGGGAACGGGTTTCAAGCACAAGCAATCCCGACAAAAGGGCTACATCTGTCCTTATTGCTAGAGCGTCCCTCCCCAAAGACTTGGCAATCCTTAGAAGCTCTTCCTCCTGACCCCCAATAAAATCAGCAACCTGAGGGAGTCTCAGTATATCCTGAGGATATATGGTCACTTCAACTGGCTTGGAAAGTATAGACATAATTACTCCAAAACAAAAAGATATTATCCTTCAATAAAAAATCCGTCCTTTGCCGAAATAACCTTTCCTGGACGCTATTCTTCCTCAATCTGCCCTTCAGCAGCTTTTCTTGCCTTGTCGGCCAGGTACTTGAGCCGCTGGACCCTAACCTGCCGATCGCAGCCAGCGCACTTTACCGAAAATGGCCTTTTGAAGGGCTTTTTTGTGTACTCATAAAAGCCGCAATAGGGACAGATATACTCGACATGGGCTTCCTTTTCGCCTTTTAGCAAAAGAACCCTTATCTTGCCTCCATTTTCAAGCCCCCTCTGAGTATGGTAATCGCTTTCGCCTGGGCCAATCTTCTTTTCGTCTATAATCTTCTGGATTTTTCCAAATTCTGCCATAACAACACAAGTTTTTTAAAAAGAAATAGTGGACCCCGCAATATCCCGGTTAGATCAAGATGGCTTTCAGCCAATATTAAAATATAATGGACCAGACAAGATTTGAATTCGCAGATGCGGGCCTTGGAAGGTTACTTCTGCCTGCAAAGCAGGCAGTTTCGCTTTCTTTTGGTCCTGGAGCTTCCTTCATTTGCAAAGCAAATGAGGCCCCATTCCTTTCGGAATGAGGGTTCTTTCGCTGAAGGAAAGCTTCACTTGCGACCTCTACGTTATCAGCGTAGCGCTCTAACTTCTCAGCCGCGAAGGGAGTACCTAAAGTCGGCTTCCAAGCTGAGCTACTGGTCCATAAATTAAATGGTTAATCAATAAAAGTTACCTCTCTAAATGCCTGCCGCCCTTTCTGAAAGGAAATCACCCCTCATGGCCCAGTAATTGCCTGACATCGACCTTGGAGATATGCCTAGTGCCATAAAACAGGTATTTGCCTGGAGAGCCTGGTCAAAAAAGCTCGAATCAACCCCAGAACCATAGCCCTCCTCATATTTACTTCTTACCTCCCTAAATGGAATCCCTGAATAGCATGAAGCGGTAAGCGTGTAGAATATGTTGTCGATAGCGCGCCCCTCTGGGCCAAACTTTTTAGGCACAAGCTCAAAATCAATAAGGTGCAGCTTGCTTTCGCCCAAATTCTCCGGAAGTTTCCCATCTTCAAGTTCCGGGCATTCAACCATAATCTGCCTTGCAAATAGGTCTCCGTGAACTATGCCTGCGTCGTGCATTTTTCTGACTAATTCACCAGCATTACTGGTAATCTGGAGCTTATCTTCACGGCTGACATTTGGGTTTGGATAAACCTTTGACAAAGGTAATCCCTCTATTTTATTCATCTCCAAATAATCCGGGCCGCAGCCGATAACCCTTGGAACCGGAACGCCCATACCGCTAAGATACCTCAGAACATATTCTTCATTAGAGCACCTCTCATAGGGAGAGCTATGCTCATAGGTCATAAGGGGAACTAAAGTAACCATCCTATGCCCAGCCCGGGTGCGCGCCGAGCCGTAATGCTTTATAACCGAATCCGGCCCGATTTTAAAGTCATTCTGGTGGGTTATTATATCAAAAAACCACTCCTTTGCCCCTTTCGCCCCAAAAGGCGATTTGAAGATACCTGCCATAAATCTATACTCTTCGGTAGTATTTATACTACTTTTTAGTTACAATTTACATCTCCCGTAGCCGCTTAATCCGCTCATCGATAGGCGGGTGGGTCGCCCATATGCTGGAGACATTTCTCCCCAAAAACGGGTTTGCAATGTATAGAGACGCGGCGGTTTTTGACCCCACGGGGTGGTCCGGCAGGTCTGCCTTTATCTTTTCAAGTGCTTTTGCCAATCCCTCCGGGTTTCTCGAAAGGCGCGCTCCGCTTGCGTCTGCCAGGTATTCCCTGTTTCTGGAAATGGCAAGGTACGTGAGCTTAGCAAAAATCGGGGCAAGAATTGCAAAGAGAATCCCTACCAATATCAAAGCCCCGCTTCCCTTGTTCCTGTCCGAATTTCCTCCGCCCCAGATAAATGACCTTAAAAGAATCTCCGAGATAAGCGCAATTGCCCCGACAACTCCAATAGTAACGGTAGCAAGCAGAATATCCCTATTCATTATATGCGACATCTCGTGCGCGATAACGCCCTCCAGCTCTTCTCCTTTAAGCTGCTCAAGGGCGCCTGTCGTAACGCAGATTACGCTTTCATCCGGATTTTTCCCCGTGGCAAAAGCATTGATGTCTTTTGAGTCCTGAATGTAAACTTTCGGCTTTGGCATTCCTGAAGCTATTGCAATCTCTTCAACCTTATATATGAGCAGCTTTTCAGCCCTGACTTTCGGGTCTGCCGGCCTTGCCTTTGTCGCGGCTATTACTGACTGGACTGAGAAGCTGTAGGACATGAGCACGTAAAAAAGGGCGACCGGAAATGCAATTAATGCCGCAAGCTCAGTCGGGACTCCCCAGACCCAGGCAATGGAAAAGACAAGCGCAAACATAAGCCCCAGCATAAACAGGCAAATCAAAACGGTCTTCTGCTTGTTTCTTGAAATCTGGTCCTCAAGCAAAACCTTCTGAGCCATAATCTAACTATTTACAAAATAGGAGGGGCTTGTAAATCAAAAAACAGAAACAAACAAAAACACTAAAATTTGACTTTTGGCGCCTTTCTTTCAGCTTCCTCAATCTTCAGCATCTCCTTTTCCTTCTTTTTCATCAGGGCGGCAAAAATGTTGCCGGGGATTGTCTCGACCATGTTGTTGAAGACAAGGACCGTATCATTGAAGTGCTGCCTGGAAAAGGCAATCTTGTTCTCGGTGCTGGTAAGCTCGTCCTGAAGCTGAAGGAAGTTCTGGCTGGCCTGAAGTTTAGGGTAGTTTTCTGCAACCGCAAAAAGCGATTTCAGAGCGCCAGTAAGCATCCCGTCTGCCTCCATCTGGGCCTTTGGAGTTTTTGCAGTCATAAGCGCAGACCTTGCCTTTGTCACATTCTCAAGGACCTCCCGCTCGTGCTTCATGTAGCCCTTGACCGTTTCCATGAGGTTTGGAATAAGCTCAGCCCGCCTCTTAAGCTGCACGTCAATCTGTGCCCATGCGTTGTCAATTGTGTTTTCAAGCCCGATTATCCGGTTGAAATAATAGATGCCAATCAGCAGCACAAGCCCAAGAATCGCCAGTGGTATCAAGATTATCGCGTCCATAATCATAGCTTATATAGATTACTAGGGAAGCGATGGAGTTTCAAAGCTTCTTTAAGCCCTGCCACCAGTCGGTCGATGAAACTTCCGGCAGCGCCTGCCCGAGCCGAATGGCCGAGCGGGTCTGAAGCCGGCCAAGCGAGTTCTTTATCCAGGGCTTTGTATCATAGCCCTTTTCAAGATATTCCTTTGCGGTAAGCGCAGTTTCCAAAAAGTCCGCATCCTTTGCAATTATTCCCGCCCTGCAATCCTTTCGAAGAATTTTTCTTGTAAGCGCAACAATCTCCTTTCCCATGTCCCCAAGTGGCCTTACCTGGTCCTCCAGAATCTCCTCCTCATCGTAATCCACATAGCGGTTTGCGACCTTGTCTATATCGCAAATCCTGCACTCCGCAATCTCGTGAAAAGCAAGAATTGCGCAAACTTCTCCCGGGTCTTCATAGCCCTCCATCAGCGCAAGAAGGTATCCTATTTGTATGGTCCTCGAATTATGGTCAGCAACGCTTTCCGGACAATCTATCCCTGCAAGCCGCCATCCGCTCCGACTTATTCTCTTTAGCTGGCCCAACTCAAACATCAGGTCCAGAATATGCGCATCTTCAGCCATAATAAGGGTTTGAAAAAATACTGAAACAGACAGATTCGGCAAGCCAGGACAACAAAAACGAATTTCAAAACAAAAAATGAAATTTAGCTGTTTACTCAAGCGACTTTCGGATTTTATTTGCTTTTCCTTCCTTGATTTTTTTGTCGAGTTCCTTTGAAAGCAGCTTGAAGAACTTTATCTGGTCATCAAGAAACTTTGCGGCTATCTTAAGACCCGCCTTGTCCTTCTTTGCGCTCTTTTTCAGGACACCCTTCACTACATCAAAGTACGCAATCCAGGATTCAGAAATGCCTTTAGAGACCTTCAGCTTCTCCGTGTCGCCTTCCTTTTCCGCCTTGTCTATCGCCCTGAGAAGAACTGTGACCTGCTCATTGTATTTTTTCTCCGTGTGCTCGAGGTACTTTGAAAAGTCTGTCTTGAATTTCGCTGAATTTATTTTTTTGGCAGATTTTGCTTTTTGCATTTTAAGATAACCTATCAGAAATCCAGGCCAATAAGCGCCTTTTTCTCAGTGCTGAAATAATGCTTCTCCTCGCCCAGGTTTGTGACAAGGTCGGCCAGCTGAATTATTCTCTCCGAAGCTCCCCTCCCGGTAAGTATCACATTAGTGCCGTTTCTCTTTGACAGGAGCGAAACGACATCGCTTTCTTTTAGAAGCTTGAACTTTATTGCATAAAGAATCTCATCGAGAACCACGAGCTTGTACTTTTTCTCTTCCATGACTTTGAGCGCAAACTCCAGGCCTTTTTTTGCCTTCTTGAGGTGGGCATCAAACGAGCAGGACTTGAGGTCAGAGGCAAGCTTGTCTGCTGCAACCTTTTTGCCGTTTTTCCGCCCCCCCTTCTTTGCGCCCGCGCTCGGGGCAATGTTTGCGGAAGTCACAAACTGCACATCAGGGTTTCCCTCAATCCAGCCGCTCAGGACTGACTGGGTTGTCGAAAGAAAATAAGGCGGCCCGTAAAGAAATACGTCCACCAAAGAGCTTGGCTCCAGAAAGCGGTATTCCCCTGTCTTTCTACCCTTCATGAAATGAATTATCGCAACCTTGTTTCCATAGCCAGCAAACCTTATAGCGTGGCCCAAGGCAGCAGTAGTCTTGCCTTCACCGTCACCGGTATAGACCAAAACTTTCCCGGACATAAAATCAAGATAGAGATAAGATATAATAGCCGCTTTGTTTGACCAAAGTAACTATGTCCCCATAGATAATTTTAGTCAAAATAGCATCCCATTTGCCGCCAGTGCTTCCAAAAACCAAATATGCGCCCCCACAAATGCCTCCTACTCGTCTTCACCCATTGTTTCCAGCTTCTTTTCGTAAACGCTGCCCTCTGGATCGGTTTCGGCAAAAATCTGCGCCTGAAACCGGTAAATCTGGACGGGGCTTACAATCCAGGCATCCCTGTCAAGGCCTGCCTTGTGGCAAAGCTCACAAAGGTAAGTCTTTACGTCCCAGCCCTGCTCGACAGGAACCTGCGGCAGGAAAACCCCCGAATGAAAGCCCGATCGGATAAAAAGCCCGTCCTTTCCAATGCTGACCTCCTTAAGGTAGTCCCTCGGCTCGAAGACAGTTATCTTTTCCATGGGGCTCAAAACGGTAACTTCAATTATAGTCTCGTCAAGCTCAAACTCCTGCATAGGAAAAAACCTTGGGTCCTGCGTTGCAGAGCAGCTCACCCCTGTAATAGTCTCGACAAGGTTTTTTTCGGGGACAATCACTCCGATGCATCCCCGGAGTTTCTCCGAAGGGTAAGTTAGAAGTGTGCAAAAAGCGCCCTGTTTTGCCTTAAGCTCTATGGGAAACATTTTTGGAGGAGGCATAGGGACAAGATTTTGAAGATAGTATTTTATCGAGTCCCTTGAAAGCTTTACGAGAAATTCTCCGCCCTTAACGGAAATAGCCATAAGTAGATAACCCGAATTAGTATATCTTTTATGGGTCAAGTGCTTAAGGCGGCGTTTCTTTTTGCAGGTACTATTATCGGAGCCGGAGTGCTTGCGCTTCCTTCCGTCATAGCAGAAACAGGGCTCATTTACGGAACTGCAATCATATTTGGAGTGGGGGCATTAATAGCCCTCGCAGCCCTCATGTTCGGGGAGGTTGTTCTCAGGACAAGAGGGGTCCACCAGCTACCAGGGCTTGCCAGAAAATACGCAGGGAAAAGGGCAAGCCAGATGGCAGTCATTTTTTCGATACTTGGAATATACGGCGGGCTTATTGCATATATTCACGGCTCAGCCCTGGTCATAAACCAGTTTTTCGGGCTTAGCCCATTCCTTGCAAAGCTCATATTTTTCGTGCCAGTTACTTTTGTAACCTACTACGGCATAAAAGGCGTCGAGGAATCTGAGGGGTTTCTTACAGGGCTTCTGGTGCTCTGCCTTCTGGCCATGTCAGCAGGCGCGCTTTTCTTCTACAACCCCTCGAACGTAACTACAGGAAGCATTGCCAACATTCTCTTACCCATAGGGGTCCTTGTATTCGCGCTCGAGGGGCTTCCTGCAATCCCTCAGATGAACGAAATTTTGTCAAGAGAAAAAAAGGGCCTCAAAAAAAGCATAATTATTGGAATCTCCATTCCCATTCTCCTCTACGCGCTCTTCTGCTTTGCCTCCATCGGGGCGCTTGGAACAAATGTAGGAGAAGTCGCGACAATGGGGCTTGCAGAGTACGGACGGGCATTTTACCTACTGGGGGGAATTTTTGCGCTTCTTGCCATGTCCACGGGCTTTATCTCATTTTCAAACGCAGTTGCCGAAACATATTCAAAAGACCTCAAAATAAACAGGAAACTCTCCTGGGCTCTTGCCTGCTTTGTCCCTCTTATAGCCCTGTTTGCTTCGAACATTATCCTGCCCTCTCTTGACTTTGCAACCCTAATCGCGTACACCGGCGTCCTTTTCACCGGACCATATTACCTCATCGTAATCTACACGTTCTACAAAGCAAGGCAGCTTGGGGGGGACAGAAAGCCCGAGTACGAGCTCAGGATTCCAAGCTACCTGACAGGGATGATGATGCTTGTTTTCCTTGCCTTTTCCATGTGGGCTTTCTGGACAACTTTGTCGCCGCTGATTTAATGTTAAATCCCCAAAAAGAACAAAAGCGTGGGCACTATCAAAACTACCATCATCAGGCTCCGCCTTGCATCAGCGGTTATGCAATAAACACCTATCGAAAATCCGGTCGCAGCGACAAGTATTCCGAGTAAGCCCGTAGTCATAACAACAAGGGCCAGCAAAAACACAAAGATAATCTTTGACAGCTTGGAGAAATTTATGCGGCTCGAGTTCCTTATGAAAATTCTCGACATAATCAAAGTAAGTAGCGCCCCAAGCCCTGCGCTAAGCACAATCATAAACAGCACAAGGAGCATTGTCCAAACCGTGTACTCAAACTGAAGCGCCTGAATGGCAACACTAGAGCCGCTTCTGGGGTTTCCAAGAGTCCAGAGGGCAATTATCGAAAAAATCGAGCTGGCTGAGGCAATTCCCCCGACAGTTATCATAAAATCTTTTGGGCTGCTTGTCCCGGAAACTTCCTGTGACATTACAGTCACTTCGCTTGTCCCCACCCCAGGGAGGTTTCCTGCAAGGAGCCCACACAAAACAGACATGAGCGAGCTCTTCCGCCTGGAAGAGTCAGAAAAATCGGCATCCATCTCCTGGCTTGGTATGCCTCCCGAAGCAGATGAGAGCGCAAGAGCAGAAAGGCCAAAAAGCCCGCAAAATGTCGGAAAGAGAACCTGGCTTGACGAAATCGGGAGCTGGAATATGAGAAGCCCATAAATGCCAGAAAAGCCAAATACAAGGACAGAGGGAAGAAGTTTCCTGCGGCTTGTCCAGAAAAGGTGGATAATGGTCACGAGAAGAAGAAACACTATGGCGGGCTTAAGGACATAGTAAGCCCTCGGTATGAAAATTACAAAGCATGGAAAAAGGATGAGTATGAACATGGCTGCGAAAATCCCCCCATAAACGGACAAAAGAATTGCTTCATACGCCCTGCCCGCCAGGAGAAGCTTTTGCCCGGGCATTGTCGCCATCGCAGTGCTTTCCTCAGGAGCGGAAAAGAGGATTGCAGGTATGAAATTGACAAAAGCATTTGTCATCTCGCAGCCCACAACAAGCGCCACCAGAAAGAAGATGTCAAGCCCAAGGAAAGGGGAAGCTGCAAGAATCAGGAAAGAAATGGTATTTGGGTGCAGGCCCGGCACAAGGCCGGCAAGAGTTCCAAGAAAAGCCCCTAGAAGCAGATAAAGTAGCAACTCAAGGAACATATATATTAATATGCATATTTTACTCAAAAAGTGATGCTTAAAGTATAGGAAAGTAAGTCAATTAATGAAAGCAAAAAATTCATTTGGTTTAGCAGCAGCCCTAGTGGCACTAGTGATGATCAGCGGACTTGCAATCGCGGCTTCTATGGACAGGATTCCTGCAGAAGTAATTCCTTCAGGAACTGAAATAGAAGTGCCTCAGAATGCAATAGACAAGTCACCAGCTATCGAAGAAAGGTTGATTGTCCCGGAAGGATATTCAACTGACAAGGCAAAGATAAAGGCAGCTGGCTGCACGATTGTGCACGAGCTTAGCGATGCCCTTGCAATAGAATGCCCCAAAGGAACATCTATAACCGGCGCGATTGAAGACAAAAAAGTATACGCAATGGATATTATCGCCGGCCTGCAGATAAACGCAGATGACGTCTGGGCATTGGGATACACGGGATCAGAAGTCACCGTAGCGGTTTTGGATACCGGAATCGATTACAATCACGTGGAACTTTCAAACCACTATGTTGGCGGATATGATTACGTAAACGAAGACGAGGACCCACTTGACGACAATGGCCATGGAACCCACTGCTCAGGAATAATCACCGCAACAGGAGAAAGGCCTGAAGCAACCGGAGCAGCGCCAGACACTAAAATCTGGGCAGGAAAAGTCCTTGACGCAAGCGGCTCTGGATACACCTCAGACATTGCTCTGGCAATCCAAGATGTTGTTGACGGAGGAAAAGCAGACATAATTAGCATGAGTCTTGGTGGAGGAGGAACAACTTCCGAAAACTGCGACTATGACTACTTGGCGCAAAAAGTAAACTGGGCAGCAGAAAACGGCGTAACGGTCGTTGTTGCTGCAGGGAATAACGCCAGATATGTTTCAATCCCTGGATGCGCAAGCGGCGCGATTGCAGTTGGAGCAGTTGACAAAAATGACATAAGGGCCTCCTTTTCAGGAAGAGGGCTTGCCCTGGACATAATGGCTCCTGGAGTCAGCATCTACTCGACTTACCTGGATGGCGGCTACGCTATTGCCTCCGGAACCTCTATGGCAACACCTCATGTAGCGGCAGTAGTCGCAATGATGAAGCAGAAAAACACTGAAGCAACAGATTCAGAGATAAAGGACGCGCTCTACACCACAGCAGTAGACCTTGGCTCAACTGGCTGGGACAAATACTACGGATGGGGCAGAGTTGACGCCCTTGGAGCAGTAAACGCAATACCTTCAAATACCCCATGCACTCTCGACAGTGAGTGCAATGACGGAAACGAATGCACTACCAACACTTGCAACATCCTAACTGGAAAATGTGAATTCCCGCCAGTTGAAGAGGGAACAACCTGCTCAATCGGGCTTTGCTGCTCAGGAATCTGCACGGCACAGGAGTGTTCGGAAGATATCAACTGCAACGATAACAATGCCTGCACAGTTGACGCCTGCTCAAACCCATTCACATGCGGTGCGACCTGCACCTATACTTCAATTACACAGTGCATAAGCGGTGACGGATGTTGCCCTGCAGGATGCTCTTCAGAAACAGACTCCGATTGCACAGCAAGCGTATGCGTACCTCGAGGAGCATTCTGTAACTGCGATGGATCCTGCAACAAGAAAGAAACCATAGCCACCTGCCCTTGGGACTGCAAATAAGCTAATTTTTGATTTTTCAAAATTTTCGAACAGGTTTATGCCTTTGGCAAATAAAGGTTATCTAATTCTAACATTAAGTTATAAATACTTAACATACTAATATATGGAAGCGAAAAGCAGATACAACTGGCGGCTAATCCTCGGGCCAATACTCCTTCTTGGCGGAATTGCCCTGGGGCTATTCTGGCAGGGAATCCCAAATATATTAGTGTCCATAATAACCGCAATGGGCGCGATATTCATAGTGGTGGGCATCCGAAAAATGAAATATGGTGATGCATACAAGGGAGACGAGAGGACAAGAAAAATCTGGGCATATTCTGCGGCATACTCCTGGTGGCTGACCTACATCGCCATAGCAATCCTTTTCTGGGTGGACTACCTGAAGCTTGCTGACCTCACAGTCGGCGCAGTCCTTGGAATCCTGCTATTCACTATTGCCATAACCCAGATAATCATCGGCTGGATACTCTCAAGGAAAGGAGATGTGCAATAAGTAAGATGAAGACAAAAATCAAGGAGCTTCGGGCGCGACTTAGTATAACTCAGGAAGAGCTGGCGGAGAAAGTCGGTGTCAGGAGAGAGACCATTTTGTTTTTGGAGAAGGGCAAATACAACCCCTCCCTCCTTTTAGCCAAGAAAGTTGCAAAGGCGCTGGAGGCAGAAAGCATTGAGGAGGTTTTTGTTTTTGAGAAATCGGATTTATCAAAATAGGAGTCTAACTTTTATGAAAACCCAAAAAATAACTGAAGGAAACATAAAACTACTCGTCCCGGAAGGCGAGGAGCTTACCAAAAAGATGAGCACATTCTATAACCCGGAGATGAAGTTTGACAGGGACTTGTCTGAAGCAATAATTTCTGTTCTGAAGCCAAAGAAGGTAATTGACACTATGTGCGCAAGCGGCGTGCGGGGCCTCCGGTACAAGTCAATTCTCCCTGATTCCGAAGTTGTCCTAAATGACCTAAACCCAACGGCAGTAAAACTGGCGGAAAAGAACGCAAAGGAAAACGTTCTTTCTGTAAGAACCGAAAACACGGGGCTGCTTAAAATCCTGCACTCAGAATTTTTCGACTTCATCGACATTGACCCCTTCGGCTCCCCCATTTACTTTCTTGACGCCGCCTCTAAGTCCATAAGAAACAACGGAGTGGTCGCAATAACTGCAACCGACACAGCCGCCCTCTGTGGAACGTCTCCAAATGCGTCCTTGAGGAAATACGGGGTCAAAAGCATGAGGTGCGACTTTTCAAAGGAGCTGGGGCTTCGAATCCTGATTTCAGCGGCGATGAGGTATTTTTCAAAAGAAGAGCTTGCTTACCATCCCATTTTCTCCTACTCGCGCCGCCATTACTTTAGAATTTTCGGGCAGGTGGCTCGTGGCGCCCAAAAAGCAGACAAGCTTCTCGAAAGCTTCAGCCATTTGTCCTACTGCCGTAAATGCGGCTACAGAGATTACGGAATACAGGAAAACTGCAGGAGGTGCAGCAGCAAAATGGCCATTGTCGAGCCCGTCTACATCGGGGACTTTTCGTCAAAGAGCTTTTGCGAGCAAGTTCTGGAATCGCAAAAAGCCCAGGACAAAACTGAAAAAACACCTTCTCCCAAAATAAATGAAAAACACAAGCAGTTTATAGGAACAGTCAAAAGCGAGCAGGGCTTTCCTCCATACTGCGACGTCCACAGGATTGCGGAGCTTAACGGGCGGCAGATTCCTCCAACCGAAGAGCTCCTAAAAAAGCTTGGCGGCGTAAGAACGCACTTCCTGGGAACAGGCATAAAGACCAAAAAGAGCTTTGGCGACCTCGTAAATGCCCTGCGCTAAATCTATTATTAATTGCACATAAATTATGGAAATCTCGGTCATAGTCCCTACTTCAAACGAGGAAACACAGGTAAGGGCTTGCCTGGAATCAATTTCCGACCAGACATTTCCAAGGGAAAAGTACGAGATAATTGTTTCCGACTGGAAAAGCACTGACCGGACAACCGAAATAGCGCGCAGGTACGCAGACAGAGTCGTCGTGACAAACAAAAAAGGGATCTGGTACGGCAGAAATCTTGGCGCAAGGTTTGCCAAAGGAAAATACCTCATTTTCATCGACGCAGACACTGTCATCGACAAGGACTACCTCTCACTCGTCTACAAGCATCTCGAAAAGGGCTTTGTGGGGGTGTCTACCGGATTTAGGTTCTCCGAGACCAGCCCGAAAATACACCTTGCCTGCCCGGTTGCAAACGGCTATTATGTGCTAAAAAACCTCTGGGGGCACTCCTACCTGATGGGCTTCAATATAGGGATGCCAAAAAAGCTGTTCGACAAAGTCGGCGGCTTTAAGGACATAGAGCTTGAGGACATAAAAATGGGTGAAGACCTCAAAAAATACGGAAAAACCATATTTCTTGCGAAAAGAAAAGTCGTAACCTCCCCGAGGCGGCTCGAGAATTTCGGGCTTTTCGGCGCGCTTCGCTACTACATTGAACTGCTCATCGTACAGAAAAAGAATATAAAAGACCCAGAAAAGTACAAGCACCTCAAGTATAAAAAGTACTGCCGGTCAGACGAAAAGCCAAAAAGCACCCCAAAAACAAAAAAAGCCAAGTAAAAACCTTCCAAAATCATTCTAAAAGATAGAAGATAGATGAATTATGCAGGAAAGACTTGTTGCCAGAAAGTCGGACATAAAGACCTTGTATAGTGGACAATATACGATACAGGAAGGGTTCAACCCGAATTATATCGAAGTGGACGGCGAGCGGCTCTCAAGAGTGCGAGTAATGGCAACAGTTATTGACAAGTTTCTCTCCGAGGATGGAAATTACGGCACGCTCACACTGGATGACGGAGTCGACACCATAAGGCTAAAGGCATTCCAGGATCTGAGAGTGATAGAAGCGATTGAAAAGGGAGACACCGTAGATGTGATTGCAAAGATAAGGGAGTACAATGGGGAAAGGTACCTTCAGCCGGAGATAGTTGCAAAGGTGGAAGACCCAAATTTTGAAGTCCTTAGAAAGCTTGAGCTTAGAAAGCTCAGGCGACACCCTGCCTCCCCAGAAAGCGCGCAGCCAACGATATCTACAGCCGAACAGACTACATCTGAAGCCACAATAGAAAAAACCCCCGCCAAAGCAGAGTCAAGATTACCTGCTTCAGAAGAGCCGGAAAATGAGGAAGTTCTGGGTGCAGAAGAGCCAAAAGAAGATATTGTGGTGGATTCTGAGCCAGCCGCAGAGGCGCTTGATGCGCCTGCCCCTGTCACAGCCCTGGCAGAAGAAGAAAAGAAAGCCAAAAGCGGGGAAAAACATAAGGCAAAAGCGGCAAGCGAGCAGAAAAAGCTGGCCTGAACAAGATACCTAAAGTGAAGAGGGCTTAATAGTTATGATGAAGCCAATCGCCGGGCTTATTAGCGGCATTGTTCTGGTGCTCCTCTCCATATACTTCATAGGCACAGAAACAGTTCTCAATACCCTGGCCCAGATGAACCTGAATTACCTCTCCTGGGCAATCTATCTTACCCTAACCATAATGCTTCTCCACTCGATACGTCTGAAGATGATTCTGGATGCCCAGAAATACCAGCTCGGTCTTTGGAATGCCACAAAAATCCATGTTGCAAGCAATACCGCAAACCTCATGACCCCTGTCGTAAAGGTCGGCGGAATCCCCCTCAAGGTACATTATCTCTCAAGGGCGAACCTTCCTTCCATGATGTCCTGCGCCTCGGTAATTGGTGAAATAGCCACAGAAACCTTCTCTTTCTATTCGACATTCATCCTGATACTTGCTTACCTCACCATAACAAACCACCTGCCACCCAACTACACTTATCTGGGGATACTGATGTTCGGCCTGTTCGTCCTCTTTTTCCTTGGCTCCTTCAAGGTATTAATGTCCCAAAAGCGTCTTGAGAGGTTCATAAAAAGCGTAATCCTTAGGTTTACTACCATTAATGCAAAGCTTGCCTCAAAGCAGCTCAACTGCAGCATAAACACCTTCTTTAGCAATGTCCCTCTGTTCTATGGAACGCTTGCAATATCCTTCTTTTGCCGTTTGCTTGAGTTTGCGCGGCTGAGCTTGATATTTCTTGCGCTTGGGCTGAACGTTGGGCTTGGAATAGTCCTTACTCTATGGATCCTGGAGGCCTTCCTTTCCGGACTGCCCTGGCTTCCCGGCAGCGTCGGGCTTGTAGAAATTGGCTCCATTTCAGTCCTTGCCGTCCTGCAGATGCCTGCCGCGCTTGCAGCTTCAATAATTCTCCTGAGCCGAGTGGTAAGTTACTGGATTCCGCTGTTCATCGGAGGGGCAGTAATGTCACGGCTTAAAAGGCATGGCGTGCGCTGCGAGCTCTAGTCTCCTTCCCCATTTCCAAAAGCCCGGAGACTACACCAAAAAGAAAAGTATGATTGAAAGGGCAAAGAAGATTGCCCAGACCTTTTTGCTATAGTAAAGTACCTTTGACCCATCAAGGGGGGCTATAGGCAGAAGGTTGAAGAAAGCAAGCCAGAAATTGATGCTTGCCGCCAGCCGGAACATGTCCGGAAATGCAAAAAAGCTTGCAACAGCGAAAAGAATTCCCAGGGCAAGGTTAACGGCTATCCCCGAGATAGATATCTTAAGCGAGATGTCGTTAAGCTTCTTCCTGCTTGCAAGAAAAGCGCCTCCGTGCCGGATAACCACCGCCCCGGGCGCGGCAATGAGAAAGCCAAAGAGCGACGAAAATACGGCCAAAATTACCCCCACGGGCCACATTTCATAATTTGCCTGAAAGCCATATCTCCTTGCGACCTGGCGATGCCCAAACTCATGCGAGAGAAAAGATACTGCCACCAGAAAAAGAAAGGTTAAGAGGACATTTAACGAAATACCGGCCAGGTTTCCAAGAGTAAACAGGGTGATTCCATTGAAAAGAAGCATAAATGCAATGCTAAGCGCCACCCAGGAAATGAGTATATCCTTAATCTCCTTATGCTTCATAAGTAACTTAAAACGTTCATTAAATATGGATGTAGGTACTGCAAGTTTCGTGATATTTATCGCTTTCATGTTGGCCGTGCTCTACCTGAAAAGAAAGGAGATAGAGTTCCAGGGCGTGCTCGCCCTCTACAAGACCACAAAGCTAAGAAGCAGCATCTACAAGATTGGCAAAGACCACAAAACCTTCTGGAAAGCGTATTTCAGCCTGGGAATACTCGTAGGAGTGCTGATTATGATACTCGGCCTTGCCTATATATCGGGAACCACCATTGACCTTATATCAGGAAAATCCACTCCCGCTTTCGGGCTGGTAATCCCATACCCCACCTCAGAGATATCCTATGAGTCTGGCCTTCTAAAAGTACCCGCCTGGCTTTGGGTGCTTGCAATACCGTTTCTTCTTATACCCCACGAGCTTTCTCACGGCCTTGCCTTGGCAGCAAACAAGCTGAAAATAAAATCCCTTGGGCTGATATCCCTTCTCATAATACCCGGCGCATTCGTAGAGCCGGACGAGGAGGAGCTTAAGAAAGCGGGCAAGAAAGAAAAGCTCCAGGTCTACTGCGCAGGAAGCTTTTCAAACCTCGTTGTGGGATTGGTGCTAGTTCTATTCACGCACATGCTTCTCGCCGGATTTTACGCACCTGCCGGAATAACTTACAGCCTGCCCTGGACCATGCTGAACACAAGTGAGGTTGTTTCAAACCAAACCCTGGAAAACGGGCTTGTTGAGCTTAGGACACAAAACGAAATTTACCTTCTGACTCCCGCCCTGCTGAGCGCGCAGGAAAATGAAACCCTTATTGCGGCATACGAAGACCTCCCCGCAGCAAGAAACAACCTTTCGGGCGTCATAAAGAGTATAGGCGGCTTTGAGACAAACAACCCTGAAGAGGTGCGGCAGGCGCTATCAACCTTCAGCCCGGGAGAAACTGTTGAGATTGTAACTTCCAGCGGGACTTACACTCCCACTCTTGCCGACCGAAACGGAACTGCATACCTCGGAATCCAGTTCAACAAGCCAAACACGATGGTCGCCCTGATAGCCCCTCAGAATGTAAGGCCATACGAGGCGAAAAGCGAGGTCGCAAAACCAGTCTTGGACTTTCTTTTGTCCCTGACAAACTTCATAATCGCAGTATGCATAGGGGTCGCCATATTCAACATGCTTCCGATGAAGCCGCTTGACGGCGGCCTTGTGCTTGAAGCCATTACAAACAGCAGCATCGCAAAGGCAAGCACCCTCCTGGTGCTGGGGCTGCTGCTGATAAACTTCGGGGCAGCAATTTTTGCATAAACTTTAAAGACCAAACAAATCCCAGCGATCTAAATAATTTCCTTCCAGGTCAACGAATTTTCTCATCGGGCTGTCATTGTGCCTTTTCCCTTCCTATCGGTTTTTTTCAGCCAATTGGCATGATGCTGGTTTTGACCTGAATCCCTACAGTCTTGGTGGCTTCAGCATTAGAGCAAAGAATATCTACACCCTTTGTGTTTCTCAAGGTGATTGAAGCAATATGCCCTCTCCGGGACAGTTCAGCAGCAACAAAATATTCTCCTGAAACACCACAAAGAATACTGCTTAGTTTATCCATATTGGAATTACAATTACCTGACCAGAAGCTCTGCCTGCTCTGGCTTATACCTCCAGCCAACAGGAAGCTGCTTTTTCTTTATGTAGTACTTTCCAAGGCGCCTTACCTTGGATTCTGTAAGCTGCAAAGCCCTCTTGTTGTGGTAGTCCATCTTGTTAGTGGACAGGTGCTTTCTGAGCTTTACCGCCTTTTTCATAAGGTTCATAAGGTCTTCAGGATAGGCATCCTTAAGCTCGTTTTTCTCCAAAAGCTTCTTTAGCCGAAAGCCCGTAGCAAGGCGAATAGATGCTATCCCTTCTGTGTCCCTAAGAAGCAGCCCTATTTCAGCAAGCTTCTTGCCCTCTTTTTTAAGGTTAGCCGCCTTTTCGGTCACCTCTTTTTCACTCAGAGGTTGCCATTCGGGGGCTTTGTTCCGGTAAAGCTTCTTTGAGCCGCTTTTGCCCTTCTTTCTAGCGTACATTCGAGCCATAAAAGAGTGTATGTTAAAAATATAAGAAGGAACTCTAGCCGCCGTCACGAGTATCTGCTTACCCAAATATCGGTTTTCGCCGACTCAAAAGCCCTCCTAAAATCAGAAAAGCTTTCTCCACCACAAACCGTGGCTATAAGCCCTACGTGATTTGCCCTATGGGCATCTGTACAGCCAATTCTTGGAAGACCATACTGCTTGCAAAATTTGAATGCATTGCCAAATTTGTAGGGCACTCCGTAACCTCCATGAATCCCCATGCATTCAACCCCCACAAAGTAACTGTCTAAAAGGCCAGCCACTTCAGAAAGGTATATTTGACGACCATTCGTAGGGTGCGCAATGATTATCAGCCCATCCTGAGCATCAATCTCATGAAAGGTTTTCTCAATTCCAAGCCCGTTAGGCACTGGTTCGCACACCCCTAAACCGACTACATGCATCTGGCCGGAATTTATTTCGATCCCGGGAACTATCTCCACTTCAAAGTCCCCTGCCAATGCCTGCATAGGCCCAACGCCAGCCATTGTGCCATGGTCAGTGACTGCTAACGCACTTAAGCCCCTGGAAGAAGCCACCCGAAGTATCTCAGCATAATCCGAATGCCCATCTGAGGCAGGAGTATGGAGGTGAGTATCTATGAGGTAGTCGTACATAAGACTAATTGCCTCCAAAAAATTGCCTAGATATAAATGTTTAGTTATTATGCCCCTTCAAACAGCTTATAAGAAGCGTTCCAATTCCCAAGGTATGGAAAAAACGCCTTCCTGCAAAGGCGAATCCTTCTTTCCTAAAAAGCTTAATCATCTCTAATTATGGACAGGGTATATGCTGGAGAGGTCAAAGAAAACGCGGGAAAAGAGGTCACAGTATATGGCTGGGTTGACGCGATAAGGGCTCTTGGAAAGATCACATTTGTGGTCATCAGGGACAGGAGCGGCAAAGTCCAGACAATTGCCCGAAAAGACACTCCCGCCTTCGACCAGATAAAGGACCTCTCAAGGGAATATGTCATCGAGGCAAGGGGGCTTGTAAAGGAAAGCAAAAGCGCTCCCGGAGGCTCTGAAATCGAGCTTAGCGAGGTAAAAACCATAAGCAAGGCAGAGCCCCTTCCAATCGAGTTTTCAGGCAAAATAGACACGAACATGAGCAAACGGCTTGACTACCGCTACATTGACCTTAGAAACCCCCAAACCAAGGAAATTTTTCTAATAAAGTCAGAAATTACAAACCGCTTTCGGAAGTTCCTGCATAAAAAGGGCTTTGTAGAGATACACACCCCAAAAATCGTAAAGCTTGGAGCCGAGGGGGGAAGCGAGATGTTCCCAATACTCTATTATAACCAGGAGGGCTACCTTGCCCAGTCGCCGCAGCTCTACAAGCAGATGATGCAGGCAGCCGGCTTTGAAAAAGTCTTTGAAATCGGGCCTGTTTACAGGGCCGAAAAGAGCCACACAATCAGGCACATATCAGAGTACTGGGGGCTTGACTGTGAAATGTCATTTATCAAAAGCTTCGAGGAGGTAATGGACACTGCAGAAGCGGTAATCAAATACACCCTCGAAAAGCTCGAGGAAGATCATAAGGATATAATCGAATCCTTTGGCGTCACCATGCCAAATTACAAGGAGCCGTTCCCGCGCCTTACACTTCAGGAGTGCTTTGAGCTTATTGGGAGGTCTGTCGAAGACCCGACTGCCGAAGAGGAAAAGCTTATCGGCTCGAAAGTCCTTGAAAAGCTCGGCTCAGACTTTGTCTTTATCAAAAATTACCCCTTCTCTGCAAGGCCTTTTTACACGATGAAAAACGCTAATGACCCTGCGCTTACAGACTCATTCGACCTTGTCTTCAGGGGGCTTGAGATAATCTCCGGAGGGCAGAGAGAGCATCGGCTGGAGGTTCTTTTGGCTCAGGCAAAGGAGAAAAACATTTCTGTCGAATCCCTAAGCTCTTACATAGAGTCTTTCAGATACGGCATGCCGCCCCACGGTGGGTTCGGGCTTGGAATCGAGCGGCTGGTCATGCAGCTACTTGGGCTTGAAAACATAAGGGAAGCGGTGCTGTTCCCAAGAGACACCGAGCGGCTCACACCTTAAGCAGCCCCTGTGCTATTTGTAGCCACAAAGGAGTGACTTTTTATTAATATATAAAATGTGAAATATATTATATGTTATGGCAGAAAAAAAAGAAAAAGGGGCTAAAAGAATGGCTGCTGGGCCTTCTTCCAAAAAGAAAGAAAACCCTGAAAGAAAAGGTAAAGGCAAAACTGACGAAAAAGCCTTCCTTAAAGAAGCGGGTATTAAAGAAAGTAAAGCGGAAGAGATGAAATCTCTAGTTCCCCCAAAACCACTGACACCTGAAGAGATGGATAGTATAAAAAAAGATGTTTTCAAAAAGGCCGAAAGCTTCAAGAAGCAGCTTCTAAGAAAACACAAAGACCTTGTAAAAACCATATTTATGTTTGGCTCCTACCTTCGTAACGACTTCACTAAGGAAAGCGACCTCGACATTCTGATTCTACTTGACGACACAAAAGTCATGATAACCCCCGAGTTCAAGGATAGGGTGACCCGCGAGGCATTTGATATTGCAAAGAAAACTGACGAGCGGCTTCACGTGCAGCCCGCCTGGACAGTTACAGAGTTCTGGGAAATGGTTCGGCTTTCTCACCCGCTCCTCCACACCGTCCTCAGAGACGGCTGGGCGCTTTACGACGAGGGATTTTTCATACCAATCAAAAAGCTCCTTGAGAGGGGCAAAATCCCGGCAACCCTTGAGGCAGTAGAGCTTTTGATGGCTTCAGCCCCACAGAAGATAGACCGGGCCAAAGGAGTAAAACTTTACCAGGTTACCGAAGACTGTTATGGGGCAATGCTTAACTCAAGCCAGGCCATCCTGATGTACCTGGGCAAGCCCGTACCAGACCCAAAGAATACTCCAAAAGCAATAAAAGAATACCTTGTGGACACGAAGATACTTCCAAAGTCCTACTTCGAGATGCTTGAAAGCGTCATAAAGTTCAGAAAAGATGTCGAGCACAAGCACATAAAAGACATAACCGGCGCCGAAGTTGACAGGTGGATAAAAAAAGCCGAAAATTATGTAAAGGAAATGGAGAAAATCTACCTCAACCTTCAAAACCAAAAGAAGCAAGGGGTTATAGACAGAAACTATGAAGTGCTCATCAAGTCGACAATATTTGCCCTCAAGAAAATGGACAAGCTTCCTCAGGACCCTAAAGACCTGCCCGGCGCAATAAAAACCCACCTGGTCAACAAGAACTACCTTCCAAAAAGCTACCTTGACACATTCAACAGGGTTGTCGGCATGAAGAAAGCCGCTGAAGAGGACCTTTCAAAGATAACCGAGCGGGACGTTGAGCTCACAAGAAGCTATGTCAAAAAGTTCGTAGACATCCTGGACAGGATTATGAATGAGTGCGAGTGCCCTCCAGCAGAGCCAGTTGCCAAAAGCAGCAAAAAGAAACGGAAATAATAGTGTCCCTCTAGAGTATAATTATGGAAATACGCGGAATTATCGAAGACAGCCCTATCTATCAGGCACTTAAAAATCCTAACGGCTGGGAGCACCTTGACAGAATATACCAAAATCAAGGACTTCAGCCCAAAGTGATATCCCGCATACCGCTTGGGAAGGGGGTCATGAATAGATACCACACTACCATTGCCCTTCTCAATCAGGAATGCCTCCTGCCAAAAAATTCCAGGGAATACCATGTACTGAGCATTGCGTCGGGACCTGCAAGAGACATGATGGAAGTGATGATAAGAAATCCCAATGTCCGTGCGGACTGCATAGACCTGGACCCAAAAGCCATAGAATATGGAAAGAAGCTCGCAGAAGAGTACGGGGTGAGCTCAAGAATCAATTTCATCCAGGGAGATGCATTCGCCAAGCTAAAGGAATCTGAAACCTATGATGCAATCGTAATAATGGGTCTCATTGAGTATATGGATGACAAATCCACAGGCAGATTATTGTCTGACGCCAAAGACCACCTTTGCAGTGGAGGGTTACTCCTCTCAAGCAATCTAAATCCTTCCATTCTGGGGCGTGCCGCTCAACGCATGAGGCAACTGGGGCACGCGGTCAACAGCACCAAAAGATGTGACTTGACTGCAAGAACACAAGAAGAGCTGAGAAAACTTGGGGAGAATGCGGGATATAGACCCCTTGTCTGGAGTGATACGACCGGGCAATTCAATATACTGGAGGCAAGAAAGCTGTAGACCCACGATCTGAGCTAAAGTAAATGGAAATGCTTTGTAAATCATATGAATGCTACCAAAGGCGAAAAAGAGTTGTGGACCCGCTGGGAGTTGATTCTGGAAGTCTAGTTTTCTTTGACGTTAAGGACTTTCTTTTTCTAAAAGAAAGTCTTTACCCAGAGTCTCCGCCAATTCCGTTTATACGTCTGAGAATCAGACGAATCTGCTTCTTTTGACGTTCAGGACTTTTCTTCGCAAGAAAAGTCTTGATGCGAAGGCGGCGTGTTGCCATTACACCACGGGCCCATAAGGTACATACTCAAAATAAGATTAATCGCTTTTCATATCTCTTTGGCAAAGCGCGTAATGGAATTGTCAGACAAAAAGAATACCTCCGCAACCCCAAAACGAAAAGACTATTTATTATGCATATCTAGACTAATTATGAACGAGCTTGATAAGCTTTCAAAGGAAATTCAAAATACTCAGGTAATTATTCTTGCAGGCGGAAAAGCCAAAAGAATGGGAAATATTGACAAGCCCAAGGCCCTTTTGCAGGTAAACGGCACAACGCTCCTTGACCACACGATAGATATTCTTACGGGATGCGGCTTCAAGGACTTCAGGTTTCTCCTGGGATACCGCCACGAGGACATCGAAAGCCACATCGGCGACGGCTCGAAGTATGGGATCAAGGCGACTTACTCAGTGGAGCCGGAGACTGTAAAGGGAAGGGCAAAGGCAATAAAGTACGCGCTTGAAACCGGAAAGATTGACAAAAACAAAAGGGCGCTCATCTATTACCCCGATGACATATTCACGGACAGGCAGCTTCCAATTAAGCTTCTCCTCCAGCACCTCCACATAGTCGAGGCAAGAAATGCGCTGGTTACGATATTATTCACTTCAGGCACGCACTACCCTTTTGGAGTCGGAGAGCTTGACTCAGATATGCGGGTTACAAACTTCATAGAAAAGCCATTCATCCAGCAGTACACCAACACCGGACAGTACATAATCGAACCGGAAGTCCTCAGCAGAATCGAAAAGGACATAGACCTCAATTCAGCCGAAAGCCCCGAGCTTGAGCACGGGATACTGCCTCAGCTTGCCTCCGAAAACAAGGTTTTCGGAATGGTGATACCTTCGCAGGTCTGGCACTCCGTAAACACATTCAAGGAGCACGAAGAGGCGGAAAAGATACTTTCCGGAAAAAAATAACAAACTGGCAGTTTCCACCTTAAAGCCGGATTCTGATATAGGCAATATCATCAAAGCTTTTGTTTCCTGGCATTAGCCCTTTTGTTGCCTTAATAAGGTGTATGTGGTGCGGGTCTACCCTCAGGTGCTTAAGCCAGGCCTTTCTCGTAAGGTCCCATGAGGGTCGGATTGCCCCAAGCCCGTCTGTCGCAAAGGTGAGCTCCAATATGTCGAGCGGAACAGAAAAAACAGATATCTTTGTCGGAAAGCCGTTAATCACCCGGAAGGAAACCATTCTTTTCGGAATCCCGGGAAGCCACACCTCATCGGATTTTACCTCCAAATTCTGAAGCTCCACCTGGCGGCGCAAAAATGGCTCTATGAATTCCCGTCCACGGTCCCGGCCGCCTTCAAAAGGGTCTCCCCCCTCTTTTATGTACCAATCCGAGACCGCTGCCCTGACTTTTCCCATGAGCCGGTCGACAGGCGCATCAAACCTGTGCTGCCTGAAAGCTCCTTTTGAGTCCAGCGTGCCGTACGAAACCCCACCCACATGCCAGATTTCTCTTTTCTGCGCATTATATGCCATAAAGCCGACTGCCGCACGGTCGTGCGGCACGGACAGGTCAACACCGGACTTAGCCGCCGCATCACGCACCTTTTTGCTGAGCAGGTCAACTGCTTTTTCAGGAGCTATCCCATGAGACTCCTCCGACTCGAAAAACCCCTTTACGAGGTCTGAAAGGGCAAATCCACCACCTCCATTTGAAGAGGGCTTTTCTCCCCAGCTAAGCCCCGTCTTGTCGGGAACGCCATCACAAACTCCAAAAAAGTTTGGGCCGGTTATTAGCCGGTCCTCGCCTCCGTCAAACATCCCTTTCCTGGACATCAGAAAGCTTTCAACAATCTCCACCATAATTACCTTAGCCCTATATATGGCAAAAAAGAAGGGTTACGGGCAGCTTGAGGGCAGGTCCAGCGCATAAGGCAGCTTATTCATAAAATCGAACAATCTTTATGCATGTTGAGAGGATGTCTTCCGGGTCAAAAGTTATAGACGACCTTCTGGGAGGCGGAATTGAAAGCGGGGTGATAACCAACTTCTACGGGCCTGCCGGCTCTGGAAAAACAAACCTGTGCCTCCTTTTTGCGCTTTCTGCCATTAAAAGAGGAAGTGTCGCCTATGTAGATACCGAGAGCGGATTTTCAACGGAGCGGATTTTCCAGATGGGCGGAACCCCCGATGACCTAAAGAAGATAATTTACGAAAATCCTGCAAGTTTCGACGATCAAAAAAGGGCTATCGAAAAACTAAAAAAGGCGGAAATTTCCCTTCTCATAGTGGACTCATTTGTTTCACTCTACCGGCTTGTGTTAAACGAAGAAAATGTGACAACGGTCAACCGCGAACTTGCAGGGCAGATGGCGCACCTGTCAAACATTGCAAGGGAAAAGAACATTCCGGTGATAATAACAAACCAAGTCTACAGCATCGGCTCAAACGAAATTGAGCTTTCCGGAAGGGACGTTGTAAAATACTGGAGCAAGTGCCTTGTGGAAATCAAGAAGTCCGACGAAAACCGCAGGGTCGCAATAATCAGAAAGCACCGGAGCATGCCTGAAGGGAAAAAAGCGGAGTTCGAAATAACATCTTCGGGAATAGAAAAAGCAAAGTTCAAAATATTTTAGGTTTTTAAGAAATCGTGGCTCCAGGGAACTTGTTGAATGTATCGGCAGGCAAACTAAACCTTCTCCACTTTTTCAAATCCGCTTTTCACAAGCCCGAGATTCTTCTCAATTATCGTGTGGTCAAACTTCTTTCCGAAAACCTTTTCCGTGACTTTTAAAAGCGCATCAAGCCCTATCGCCCCGCTGACCTTTGCAAATGCCCCGGCAAGGACTGTATTTGGCACATCCTTTCCGATTGCAAGGCATGAAATCTTAGAGGCATCTATCGTGTAGTTTTCCCTGAAGTGGTTTTCCGCTGCCGGGGAATTTATTATGCCAACCGCGTCCTTTGTTTCGATAAGACCAAGAAGTGTCCTGTCAAGGACAAGAACATAATTGGGCTTTAGAATCGGCTCGTGCGTCCTGATTTCTTTTCCTGAGATTCTCACAAAAGCCCTTGTAGGCGCGCCCCTTCTTTCGGGGCCATATTCGGGAAACGCCTGGGCGAATTTTCCCTCAAGAATTGCAGCTTCCGCCAAAACTTCTCCCGCAGTCTTGGCGCCTTGGCCGCCCCTGCCATAAATTACAACTTCAACTAGGCCGGGTGAAACCTGCTTCATTATAAGCTACTTGTCAGGAAAGCCACGCCTCCCTTCGACTTCAATATAAACGACCTCGTCTCCATCATTAAATGACCTTCCTGACGGTATGGACAAATCAAACATCTCATAGGTCTCAAGGTCCATAAGCTGCACAGAATCGCCCTGTACGCTTACAACCTGCGCCTTTTTCTTAAGAATCATGGGAATCTGAATGCTGCCTGTAACCGGCTTGACAACACTTCTTTTCTTGCCGTCAAAAATCCCGATAACCTCAATTCTCGCCTTTGCTTCTCCGTGCTTTCCCGGCTTTGACTTTACCAAGCTAAGCACTTTGCAGGGTTCTCCATCGACCAATACATATCCTCCCTCCTTAAGGTCCCTCATTTCTGGCATAATCTAGACTGTTTTTTAAGAATTTATAAGAAAAAGAAGCAAAATCACTCTAAGCGGCGCCTGGGCGCTTCTATTCGAAACCTCACCCCTTCATACCTGGCTGAGAGGAAATTGTATATCCAGGAAAATATTGCGCCGTTTATAAATCCGCCAATGAAGCCCAGGATTGGGTAGAGCAATACCAGAAATACGTAAAATACTGCGCCCCTTGGAAGATACACAGCCATAAAGGCCGCCAGCAGGATTCCAAGGAAAAGCCCAAGCACTGCGTGAAGTACTGCCATTGAAAACGCAAAGCTTGCAGTGTCAATCCGCTTGACTGTCGTTTCCATAACTTAATGGCTTGTTTGAGTTATATTTACTTAAGAAAGCTTATGCCAAGCAAAACTAAGCTGCCTCAAGAATATTATGGAAGATCGGAAAGATGACTTTTACTTCATGAACCTTGCAAATCTTGAGGGGCAAAAAGCCCTATCCAGGGGGGATTATCCCGCAGGGTGCGTTGTGGTAAAGCAGGGAAGAGTCATTGCCAAATCGGGAAGCCTTGGGATAACAAAAAATGATTCAACTGCACATGCAGAGCTTATTGCAATCAGCAAATCCTGCAGAAAATTGAAATCCAGATTTCTTGAAAGCTGCACCATCTACTCAAATATCGAGCCCTGCCTCATGTGCGCTAAAGCAATTGTATATTCGGGAGCCAAAAAGGTAGTATACGGCACAGAACATAAAGAATACGGGACTAGGAAAACCTTCGATATCCTCAGGAAAAATGGAATTGGAAAAGACCTGGAGATTTTATCTGGCGTCCAGAAAGAAAAGTCTTCAAAACTGCTAAAACAATTCCTTGAAAAATCCTCTAAGCCCAAGTAACTGCCCTTAAGGCCGGTCAAGCCGCCAGTTGGGCCTTATGTCAGCCGGGTTTTCGTACTCCTTTTTCCTATGGCTTAAAAGAGCTGAAACCGCAATCATGGGCCCATTGTCGCCTGCATACTCCTTTGGCACTGCAAACAGCCGGGCGCCCCTCTCAGCGCACATCAGCTCAAGCATCTCCTGGAGCCGCCTGTTCTGGGCAACCCCACCGACCAGAAGAAGCTCGCGCTTGTTCATCGCCGCCATCGCCCTTTCGGTCACCTCGGTAAGCATGGAAAAGCACACCTCCTGAAAGGAGTAGCTGAGGTCAGCATATCCCTGCTCAAGAGAATCCTTATCCAGTGAGCCAAGTCTCCTAACACAGTCCGACAGTATGCCCGAAAAGTTGAGGTCCATGCCCTTTACAGAATAGGGAAGCTGAATGAATTTTCCGCTCTTTGCCATTTGCTCAATTTTAGGCCCTGCCGGAAACTTAAGCCCCATGATTCTTCCAAGCTTGTCAATTGCGTTTCCTATTCCAATGTCCTGGGTCTCCCCCAAAACCCGGTAGCCATCATTGTAATAGATTACCTGTGTGTTCCCTCCGGAAACATAAAGGACAACCGGGTCGGTGCAGCCAGTAAGAAATACCCCCACATCTATGTGGGCACGGCAGTGGTTTACGCCGTAGAGGGGTTTACCCAAAGTTTTTGCCAAGCCCCTTGCAAAATCAAGCCCAAAAGACAGGCTGGGTGGCAGGCCCGGCCCAACGGAAACCGCCACAATATCAATTTCAGAAAGGTTCGCTCTTTTCTCAAGATTCTCAAGAACCGCTGAAGAATTTTCCTTAAGAAATCTCGCGCACTCGGCAGGTATTATCCCCGACTCAGGCCTGTAAGAAACTCTTTCATCGGCCAATATTTCCTTTGTTTCACCATCTGCAACCCCGATTCCAAACGTGTGCGCAGTTGACTCTATGCCTAGTGCCCTCATACCTATAAAGATAAAAAAAGATTCAAAAATAAAATTACCTGCCAATCAAAGACATCAAAAGGTCCAGGAATTCAGTCAGAGTGTATGAGGACTTCGCAGTGCCTACATCGCCCTTAACCGTGCGGCAAAGCTCATTTCCTTTATCCCTGTTGATATCTACGCATATGCAGGTATTGCCGGCGCTATTTTTCTGGCCGCAGGCGGTCCCGTCAGAGCAGGCAGTGCAGTGCCTATCCTGCGCCTTTCCGGGGCTGTATACAAGCCGGCAGGAGTAGTAGGCGTCATTTTTCTTTTCTGAGCATCTGCAAACCTGGCCCTTGCTGTTTGTTTCACCGCACTTTGTCCCGTCAGAGCAGTTTTCGCAAGGGGTTGGAACCCTGAAAAGCGCGCAAAACTCGCTTGAGCCGTCATTGTCGACGTCCCTGCAAGTGCACTGCAGGCCCTTTGAATTAGTCTGGCCGCAGGCAGTTCCGTCAGAGCAGGCAGAGCAGGTATACTTTTGCGCCTCAAGGACGCATATTTCATTCAGGCCATCCTTGTCAGTGTCCCTGCAGATACATGTTCGGTTCTTGCTGTTTTTGCTTCCGCAGGCAGTTCCGTCAGAGCAGGCAGAGCAGGTCCTTTTTGGGAACTGGAGAGAGCACTGCTCATTAGAGCCGTCGCTGTTTGCGTCTTTGCACACGCACTGCAGACCCTTCGAGTTGTTCTGGCCGCAGGCGGTTCCGTCAAGGCAGGAGGTGCAGTTTTTTGGGTTGTACTTGCACCTCCAGATGCACTGGCCCGCAATGCAGGCCCACTCTCCATTGCAATTCGGGTGATCCCCTGGATTATTTTTGCAGTCGGAATCGGATTTGCAGTGCGGCACCTGCACTTTCGCGCAGTTGTCGTACCTCAAAAGGGTTCCCGCAGTGCTGTAGTACCAGCCCTCTGAGCGGGTTCCGTTATTCCTGCACTCTGGAGTGCCCAGGCTCTTATTGTAGCAGAGCAGTTTTCCTACTGACGCGTTTATGTCAAAGCCTTCAAGCGAGGCGCAGCATCCGTAAAAATAGTTGCTGTTTACTGTGCCGCTTGTAAGCTGGCCTTCCTTGGCGCAAAGCCGTGAATTGTTGCAGACGCCAGTGTAGTTCAGTGAAACTCTTGCCTGCATCAGTGTGCAGTTGTTCGAGTAGCTCTTGCCATTGCACCCGCACACCGGCTCGTAATCCTGAGAGCAACCCGACTGCTTACTTACAGTCACGCATACCCCTTCGCCGCCGCAAGTTCCTTCAGGGAATTGGCAGAAAGCCCACTCGGTTGTTGAAGCAAAGGCCGTGCAGTTCCTGTCCGAAGTGCAGTTCCTGTCAGATGGGACACATGCCCACACAGGGTAGCAGTTGGAGCTGCAGCCCCTGAAAACAGGCACTTTCCCGGAAGCGCATTCAAGCTTTGCCGTCAGGCACCCATTTGCAGAACAGCAGGCCTCTCCATTTTGCTCGCATTTGGAAGCAGCTAGTGAGTACGGTTGCGCTGTACATCCCTCGCTATCGCATACAGCAGCTTCTGCCACTGCCAGAATCGTCATAGAAAACGCCACCAAAAAGCACGCTAGCACGTAGCTTTTGTAGTCCATAAAAATAGCCCTTTTTAAAGTAAACCTTGGCGCACTGACCAAAAAACGCCAGAATGCCCGGCAAAAGCACCCCAGACCACCTATTTATAAAATTCAGAAAACTATTATGATAGTACCTATTAGAGTAGTCATTGGAAGGGAGAGAATTGCCCTTAAATATATCGAGGATGAGATAAGAATCCGAAACCTCGACATAAGCGCAATAATATTTCTTGACGAGCTTAAAGGGTACTTGTTCCTGGATGGAGACCAGGAAGACATAAACCGGGCAATTTACGGAGCCCCCCACGTCAAAGGCATAATTAAAAAGCCGGTTACGATTGCAGACATCAAGAAATACCTTGAAAAGGAAAAGCCATCCATAGAGCTTGACGCTGGCGACATAATCGAAATCCTCAGCGGCCCGTTCAAGGGCGAAAAGGGAAGGATTGTCCGGCTTAACGAAGCCAAAAAGGAGCTTACAATCGAGCTTCTGGAAGCAGTTGTGCCTATTCCCCTTACCATCTCGACAAGCATCGTAAGGGTAATCGAAAAATCCAAGAAGGCATAGCAAAGAGGAGTACTAAGCTTTAGTTAAATATAGATTCCGGATTACACCCTTTTATATATTCGGTAGTAATGTTATGAGGATTGCTTACTTCGTATGGGAATATCCTCCCCTGCTTGTAGGCGGGCTTGGCACTTATGCTGCGGAAATGGTGCCAAAGCTTGAGGCCGCCGGAAATGAGATTGATGTTTTCACGCTCAATGACGGAACGCTCAGGACAAACGAGCGCGTAAGCGACATTGGCATCCACAGGCCCCTGATTCTCGAAGGCACAAACTTCCTCAAGCTTGTCTTGAACGAGGACTTAAAGGCCTGGGGCGAGCACCTGACGTTTTTCAACAAAATTTTTGCATACAATTACCTCTCCGCGACAAAATTGGTAAACGAAATGCTAAAAAAGCGCGTGTATGACCTTGTCGTCATAAACGACTGGCTCTCAGCCCCCGCAGGCATCATGATTAAGCAGACAACAGACATCCCGGTGGTGTTCCACGTGCACTCGACCGAGCAGCAAAGAGTGGGAAATGGAAGCCAGACAATAAAAAACATCGAGCGCGACATGGCTGAAAAATCCGACATGATAATTACGGTTTCATATTCTATGAAAGACCACCTTATCTCCCTTGGCTACCCGGAAAAGAAAATAAATGTGGTCTGGAACGGCTGCAACCCCGACTATTACAGCACGGACAACGTGAACTGGGGGCTGGTAAAAGCGCTAAAGGAAAGGTACTTCATAGAGGAAGACGAAAAAGTCGTGCTCTTTGTCGGGCGGCTCACGGAAGTAAAAGGCGTAAGAAACCTTGTCCTTGGCTTTCCTGAAGTCTTAAAGGAGCACCCGAAAGCAAAGCTGGTTATACTTGGGAAGGGCGAGCAGTACGAAGAGCTTGTCGGGCTTGTAAAGAAGATGAGAATCGAGGACCGTGTAAAGATAAGGTCAGAGTTCGTGCCTGAAGACGAAAGGATTGCCCACTATGCTATGGCTGACCTATGTGTTTTTCCTAGCACTTCAGAGCCGTTCGGCATAGTGTCTCTTGAAGCCATGTGCCTTGCCCGGCCCCTCGTAGTAGGGGCCTCAGGAATCTCCGGCTTCAGGGAGCAGGTCGTAAATTACGGCGACGAGCAGACAGGAATCCACATCGACGGGAGGAACCCTTCAGACATCGCCTGGGGGATAAATGAAATTTTAAAAGACAACCGGAAAGCCGCCCTTATGGGCGAGTTTGGGCGAAAGCGCGCCGAAGACATCTTCAATATAGACAAGGTTTCCTCAGACACGCTTTACCTCTACAGAAAAGCGGTCGAAAGCAAAAGCCGGGTATCTGCGGAGTTTTAGCACCCTATTAAAATTCCAAAAAAGAAAAAATATTTTCAGCAGCCACTACTCTGGAGCGGTAAGGAAAGTCAAAATAACCCTGTCTCCAACCTTAAGCTTTGAAAGCTTTTCCGAAATGCCTGCGCCAATGGACTCTATCTGCTCAAAGCTTTTGAGAGCGCCCGCCTTTAGGTCGCCAAGCCCGATTCTGCTGTTTTCCCTGCACTCGAGGATTACCGAAGTGCAGCTTGACCTGAGTATTTCTTCACCTACCATTTTTTCAGCACATTTAGAATAGTTTTGGGCGGTATTTAAACAAAATCAAAAAGTAATACTGCATATTATTTTCGTTCAATACTTTCAAGTCAGCACAAAAACGAAACCCTGTATCGGGAAAAATTTACAATGAGATGTATCCTGTGCGGTGTCTATTCTGGCGAAGCGAAAAATTTCAAGAGTGCGCTTTTCGATTGGCCGGGCAAAACCAGCTTAAAGCTGCGCCTGACGCGACGCCGAAAACGTACCCCAGGTAGTGCGCAAGAATGTTTATCAAAACTCCCCCGCTTACTATGTCGAGCGGCGCGAGCATGAAAAAGCAAAACGGCAGGACTGCTGCAAATGAAGCAAAAAGCCGCTTGCGTATGTTTGTCCTTTCAAGTTTTGCGTTTTGTCTGAGGAGCTTACGCGATACTTCCAATATTGCCTCAATGTTTACATAGGCGAGCGCAAGCGAAAAAAACACCATCAGGAAAAAAATGGTCCACATACCGTAAACCGCCGACCAGATTACAAAATTTATGGACAGGAGAAAGTACAGAAACGAAAACTGCATTTTTGGAAAATAGTTTATTTTGAGGTAATCGTAAATCACGTACAGGAGGTATCCAAGGTACGCCGAAACTATTGCGGAAAAGCCCTGGGACGTTCCCTTTAGCGAGGGCAGGATAATGGAAACCAGATAGTGGCTTATGAAGGGGAGGGCAAAAAACGCAAGAAGCGAAAAGCGAAGAAACCGCCTCCTGTCCGGCTCGAGGCGCATGGCAAGAAAAATGATTGCCAGGTACCAGGAAAGGTTTCCGAGAAGGTGGCTTAAGGAGGAGTGCGTGTAACTTGAAAGAAAAATCGTCGAAAGTGTGGGGCTTTGAAGGTCAAGGATGAAAAAGCTCCTGGCTGCATCCGGCAGGAGGTAAACCAGGGCTAGCACTGCGGGGACAAGCAGAAGAAAAAGCGCATATTCAGGCCAAGAAAATCCTGAAAGGCGCGCGGTGGCTTTGGGCGGCATAATATATGAGGCCGCACAGGATAGTACCTCCCAAAAGCCATAAGCTTATATAGCCAAACCCACGCGGCGTTTATTAATCGCTTCTTCCATCTATTAATGCGGCTTTGGGTTGCTCTTCCGGCGGGAATTTTCTTTATGGGAAGTTACCTGTTTCTCCTGTGGGGCCTGACTGAAGGCGCACCGTACTTTGCGCCATCTATGCTCAACAGCTTCTTCATGGCCTTTTTGTTTTCGACAATTGTTATAGCTGTCCTCGCCCTGTCCGCCCCGGTCGTCCTCGACTATGAAATGAAGCTAAGAAACTGGGACGCCTTCAATCCCCGAAGCATGGTTTACATGCATGAGATTGAGCCGGTGAGGAGGAAAGAAAAGGAAAGTGGTTTTGAGGGGAAGCTATGCGATTAAATTCAAATTCTACCCGGCAGGCCCATTTTCAAGAGATTTTGCTATAAGGGATTTAACTTCCTTAAACTCGGGGACATTCTCGATAAGCGGCTTCATTTCGGTTTTCCAGATTTTTTCCTTGTCCTGCACCGCCTTTATGAATTTTCCCTTGCTCCAAGAGTCTTTGTAGTATTCGAGCTTCTTCTCTATTAGCCCAAAGTCGAACTTGATGCCCTTGCCCAGCAGAAACCAAAGGTCATAGACGTCCCGAGCTTTGTCTCTTGTCATTATCACCCTCACTTTTTCGGCAAAGATTTCATTTTCGTCCATCACATAAACGCTAAACCCGGGGATCTCTTTCAAGAGACTGCCAAGGGGAATTATCTCCGGGGTAAGTACAATATTTTCCCTGAAGCTTATGTCCAGAATAAGCGTGCACTGGCTTGGAAGAGTGCCTATATACAAAGGGCCCTTTATCCTCAAGGTCAGCTTTTTCCCAACCGCATAAGCTCTCAACTTCACTGAATATTCCAGCCCAAATCTCCTAAGCCCCCTTTCCAGAATATCCTGCCTGAAATCTTCCCCACAGGTAAAATCAAGGTCTTCCGAAAACCTTGAAGAGCCGTAGCACTTGCTTAGGGCAGTTCCTCCCTTAAAAACAAGTGTTTTGCCATACTCCTGAAAGAGTATGAAAAGTATAATGTTTTGAAAATAGTCTTTTTCCGCCTGCCCAAGGTTAAGCCCTTTTATCCTTGCGTAGTCCCTCAAATCCTCTCTCGATATCATACTTTTACCCTCCACTTGCTTATGGGGGTTTTTCCTTTTTTTGAATATGGGTTGAGGAATACATAGTTGTTGTCAAGGGAAAATTCCTTAGACAGGTCGATTCCTTTAAGCTTTTCCAGCAGGCAGCCCACCCTCTTTGTAACCGACTGGCTGCCAACCCTCTTGAGGTATTGAGTGAGCTTTGCGGGATCGATTTTTGACTCCTCGAAAACCTTTTCTATTTCATCGAAGTTTCCCGCCTTTTGCGGCTTCAAGAACAAGTCGATAAGAAGCTTTTCGTCCTCTGCTACGAAGGTATCTCCTTTCGGCGTGCTGACCTTCCTGTAGCCAAAAAAGTGCTTCATCGGCACAAACTCTATTTTGTAATGCTCAAAGCGGATTTCCTTTTTCCTCACGGTCGTTGCAACCTGCACTGAAATGACTATCTGCTCGGTATATCCAAGGTAATAGGAAGCCGAGAAAAAAGAGATGTAGCTTGGGCTTACTATGTTGCTTGCTATCGCGTAAATGTCATCGCTTGTCGTATAGGCGTTCTCGGTCACCCTTCTTATATGCCCCTTCTCCTTAAGCCGGTGGAGAACCTGCCTTGCATATAATCTGTCGCAGTTGCAGAGCCGCTCTATGTCCTGAACCCTGAAAACCGGCCTGGACTCCAGCTTTCTCAAAATTGTCACGGTATCCATAATATCTTATTTCAGGTATTTAAAATTATCATTTTTGATAATTTTGGTGTACGATTTTAAGAAAAGCCAGCCATTTGCCCCGGAAAATCCCCAAGGTCTGCTGCAAATCCCTTGAGATCCAAAGCTTTGATTTCCTCATGCACCCGAAGGATTGTTTAAGGGAGTGAGACGGTGAGGAGGAAAGAAAAGGAAAGTGGTTTTAAGGGGGAGCTGTGATAAGACAAAGCAACAAATCTAAGTGGGAGAAGACCCACCCTACAAAGAATTAGCAGAGTTTTGGAAACGATAGCAAGCAAAATGTAGTGAGGTTGTAACCGCTTTTTCAATTGATGGGCAACGGTGGTGATTAGCCAATAACGGGGGCAATTAGCATAGCTATCAATAGAGAAAGCTACATCGATCTAGGAATCCCCATATCACTATCAAAGGAATCCTCCCTATCAGCAGTTCCCTTGTAATTGAGAACATATCTTAAAGTATCCAGCTTCTTTTTACTAATATGCCTATCTTTCTGAATGAGATTCTTAATAATCTCACAGGTAAACCCTTCTTTTTCAATCCGATCAATAGTTATATCGCTAGGCTTAGCCCAAAACCAAAAGATACCTCGTTTCTTCTTCTCAGTATCAGTCCGAGATAATCTCTCTTTAAGATGTTGTAGCTCATCACCCAAGTCCAGGTTATTTGGGTCAACCTTGCACTCAATCAAAAGAACCTCAGCATCGTTTTCTAAACGAATATCTATCTGCTTGCCTGATGCATGAACATTCCAATCCACATCATAGCCATCGCGTTTTGAGAGGATATAATAAGAGAATAATTCATTAACCAAACCTCTTGCATCCTTTACTATCGATAGCTCTTTATTCTTCGTAGAAGTTTTCTCAAGTTCGTTCTCTATCTTAGTAGATATCTCACCTACAACTGATTTAGCAATATACTTCCTAAGCCTACTCTTGCCGATAGTCATCTGCCTAAGCTCTACTAAGCCTTGTTTTTTATAGGAATCGATTATAGCTTCTATTTGCATATGTTCGGTTCCAGAAAATCCAGAATAATCTCCACAGCAATCATAGAACATAATCCACCCAGAAAAATCTGAACCAAATGTGCCATAAGATTCAATCAAAATGCCATAGCTATAATCATTTTTATCCTTTGCCCATCCAACGGGATGTATGAATTTACAGACCTGAACCTTAGAGTCTACGTTGTCCATGACCTTTATTTCAGAAAAGCCTGCAATCAAGGACATAAGCATTAAAGAACCATTAAAGACTCCCCCTTTAGAGGAATCACGATAATCTATAGGATACCAAAGAAGAAAGCAGTTCAGTTTCTCTTGCTCACTTAGCTCCACCATTTTAGGCACATTTAGCAAAGAGCCAAATATCTCTTTGGGGGGCTTCGTTTTAATGGAAAGTAACGTCTGAGAAATGAACTTAAATTTTAATCTTTTCTCCAAGGGTTTAATGAGGCCTTCATTTATTCTCCCAAAATAACTATCGAGGTCTTCTCTTTCTCCAGGAGACTCCTTTAGCGCTTCTAAAGATTCGTCTAACTTCTCGAAATCTACGTCTAAATCTATAGACCAATCTTTTGCAGTTATCATTTCGGAAATGAACTCAGGCTTGGATTCTTTCTCTAATAATGATTCCCACAAGAATTGAAGGGTGTATTTGTATCCCTCAAAGCTAGCATTGTACTGCTTTCGCGTAAGACTCTCAACTTGTGAGAATAAATAATAACCCTTGGGTATCTTCTTAGAAGTATCCGAGAAGAAGATTAGCGCTTGAAACATCGCAGCATACCTGAGTGCATTATCCTTTCCGAAACCCAGATTATCCTCAACAAACATATCATAGATTGGCACAAACCTGGCTAACAACTCAGTCCTAACCTTCTGGGTTAATGGATAGAGTTCATCAAAATTTCTTGAGTTTCTAATATCTCTACGCATACTATCCAGATTTTTAATCAGAATTACTTTTTCACAAGTGTTGGGGATTTTGTCCAGATTAATTCCCCTATGACCTGCTCGATAGAATATAGCGTCTTCCTTCAATCCCAAAGACCAGTCAGAGTCTATTTCGTAAAAGAAAGTCCGAAGTGCGGTTTCCAGGAATAATTTGTACCCTTCAAGCAATACGCTAGTATCCTTCTGGTATGATTTGCTAAACCAGGCCTGGAATTTATCTAAATCCAAAATTATTCTAAGTATCTCTAATGTCCCAAAAAGATCATCTGCTTTATGCTCATACTTTGAGGTTATGTCATCCTTCATAGTATTATGAATTTACAGAATATAGCTAGACACTCACTTAAGACGCTGTAGAAGTTAGCTAGTCAGCCCTTCCTATTGGCAGGTTTGGCCTTCTCCTTGTAATCCAATGAGGGTGTATTCTGCAAAGAATCTACCTTGGCGAGATCCTCCATGATCCTTTTCATAAATAGAGAAACCTGAGCCAGGTTTTTCTTTTGAGCCCTTTCATCAACTATAGAAAACTTAATCTTTTGAACTTTTTGGGTATCTGAACTATCACCTAATCCAACCAACTTCAAGTCAATTTTACCGCCTTTTCCCTGTGTAGTTGCAACCGATACCTCAAAATCTAAGTTGCCATTTAGGATATATCCTTCTGGCAGAGCGGCCTTGATTTGATTTATAGTTTCTGATACGAACTTCTCTACATCATTCATAACTAAACACCCTGTTGCCTATCCAAATCTCTTCGAGCATGACTTCTTGGTCCATAAACATAACTGTTAAAAAAGGAGTTTTTCAGCACTAGCGGGGCATATGTACTACAAAACCCTTACCATACACTCTCAAGCCAAACTCTTTAAAGAGTAGATATGGCTCAGTATAGTTATGATAAAATTCACAAAAAACTTAACGAAAAAACTAGGGTCTCCAGAGGTGTTCCTATCAGTCTTGCTTGCTCTTACTTTTACTTACCTTATATCCTCAGAAATTTTAACTATAGGGCCTGAAGCAGCCTATTGGCTATACGGATCATTTATAGAGGGATTTATCACGTTTTTAGCTTTATTTGGCACGTTTTTCATATTCAAGATCTCAGAAATAAAAGAACGTCAGAAATCCTGGTGGGTTGATGTAGTCAAAATCACCCAATCTTACAGACCGCAAAACAAAAAAGTAGATCTATTGAAGATTCTGGCTAAAATGTCAAAGCAGAAAAATGATCCCGAAATAAAGAGATTTCTCAAAGGCTGGATAGACCTACATTCTTATCTAAAGACTACGGAAAGTGAACTGAAAGATACCGTCCAAAAACTATTTGTTTGGATAGTGGGTCTCATACTAATTTCTGTCTTAGGAATAATTCTCACCGAAAATAAATTCTGCAATGCATCCCTATTCTACGGACTGAGCGTTAACTCTTTGCTTGTAGTGTTTTCAATAATGCTGGGGTCAATCATTTTGCTAACTGCTACTGATTTCCTTAGAAAAATGTTATGAAGGTCAATAGCCATATTCCTCTCTGAACTAATCCCTCAGGATAGTTCAAAAGGAGGGTGCACAGAAAATACGAAAATTTGCGCTGGCCGGGATTCGAAAACCCTTTCACCCCGGAGATAAACGCAGTCGTAAGCTAGCCGCTTTAACCGCGTTTTCTTTCTTTGGGGTGTCGGAAGTTCTTTCTTTTGCGAAAGAAAGAAAGTCTGACCCGGGTCGCCGGCTTGGCAAGCCGGTATCATAGCCAATGTCCTGAGAACTGTATTTTTGCAAATACAGGTCATCTAGACGACCAGCGCATAATCATAGAGCCCAAGTAATTAATTATATTAGAAATTAGCCCAAACCCTTTTATGCCCCTTAGTTCGCAGGCGGAGCTTACGGTTGCGCTGTCAGAGGAATTGGGACAGGTGGCTTCTAAGAGGTTTCTGGAGAAGATAAAGAGGTACTCGAAAGAGCGCTACACGAGGGGAATCTGCAACACAAACCGGCTTTTCCTCTCCCTGGAGGGAACCGAGGAGCTCACGCGCTTCATGCTCTCGCTTGTAAAGAGAATCTCCGAATGGGGAAAGGAGTACAGGATTGGCGTCCGGGATTATTACGTTCCTTACTATGAGATAAGCTTCGGCCTGGAGCACGTCGGAAAGCTCAAAATCCCCTTCACGGAGACTGTCATATGCAACGGCAAAACGTGCAAGGTCGTCTTCAAAGACCTTGAAAAGGACCTTTTAAGAAGCGGGGGCGTGCAAAAAATCATAGACCTGATTAAGGACAAGGCAACCGAAAAGGCCTGGAAAGTTGTCAGCAAAAAGGACGTTACAACCACATCAAAACAAAACCCTTTCGAGATTCTGGAAACGCATAACCTTGCCAGACGGGGGCTTGCAAAAGGGGAATACTTTTACCTCCCCAAAGGCGCCGAAAAAATCACCGAGATAAAGCATAAAGTCCTAAACAAGCTCTCCGAAAGCTTCCGGCTGGAAGAGTTTTACCCCATAAGCCACGCTTCTTTCGGCCTCCTTGAAAACCCCGAATTAATCGAGCTTGTGCCGCCGGAATCGTTCAACAACACTTTCTGCGAAACCGAGGACGACCCGAAATTCTTCGAGGCGTACTTCATAACCGGGTACGTAAAGTCCCTCTCAGCCACCCAGAAGGGAGTAGTCTTCGACGAAATTCCATTCAACCTGTACAAGGCCCTTGAAAAGCGAAAAGTCATAAGCCCGCACTACCTCTACGCGGAAAAAAACCGCAAAATCCTGCTCACCTTTTTCGAGACTCCCGCCGGCTACGCCCCAAGAGTGGAGCAGATCACTAAGCTTCTTTTCGAGCTTATGGACATGTTCGGCCTCAGCTACAGGGTTATCTCCAGGAAGGTGAGGGGCAACGCCATGAGGTTTGACGCCTACCTCCCTTACAACAAGGGCTGGCTTACAGTAATCGAAACGCTCTACTCAGAAGGCCTCTACACGAAAGCATTCAAGATAAACGGGAAAAGCGGGCAGGCAAACATAAATCTGGAAAACCTGCTCCTGGCGCAGATTGCCCAAAACGGCAGTTTTCTGGAAGAAACTGAAGAAAAAGCAAGAAAGCAGATTTAATTCTACTCGTGCCTTAGCGCGTCAACAGGGTTCATCTGAGAAGCCCTCCTTGCGGGAAGCGCGCCTGAAATAGCGCCGACCACAAAGGAAAACATGAGCGCGCCAAATATCAATTCCGGCGTTACGGAAGCGGTCAAAAATCCGTACCCCGCAGACGCCGCAAAAAACTCAACGGCCTTGGCAAGAATCACGCCAAAGGCAATTCCAAACAGCCCTCCGACCACCCCAAGAAGGCCGGACTCAAAAAGAAACAAAATCAGTATGTGCTCGTTTCTTGCACCTATCGCCTTCATTATTCCGATATCTTTTGTCCTCTCAAGAACTGACGTGTACATCGAGTTCATTATCCCGACGCCCCCGACAAGAAGTGATATCGCGGCAATTCCAATTAAAAACCCCTGAACTACCCCGAAAACGCTTGCAAACACCTCGGCAAGCTGCTGGGGTGTTGATATCGTAAAGTCCTCCTCCCCTTCCTTGACGCCTCTTGACTTTCTCAGCGCCTTCTTTACGTCTTCGGCAACGTCCTCGGGGTCAAAGCCCTCCTGAACCTGAACATAGACAAGCGCAAAGCTGTCCGACTCGTTAAAGACCTCCCTGAAGGTGTCAAGAGGAATGTAAACCTGAGAATCATCCGAAGGATTTCCTACTGAATCATAAACCCCTATTATCTTGAACTCCTGCCCCTCGATTTCAAGCCGATCCCTTATTTTCAGGTTTTTCTCGAAAAAATTGTCACGCCCAAAAGAGTAGCCGACAACCGCTGAATACCTGTCGCCTTCCTTAAGCTCCCTGCCTTCGAGGAGCTCTATTCCCTGAGACTCCATCAGGTCCTCGGCAACTTTTCCAGAAGGCATTCCAAGGACATAGGTGTATTTCAGCTCGTCCCGGAACCTGACTTTTCCAAGCTTGAACTGAAAGCCGGCTGCAGTTTCAACTCCCCGGACAGACTCGATAACACGCACATCATCGTCGGTAAGCTTTGCTGCGGAAAGGGAGCTTCCTGGCGGGCCTGATAAAAGCCCCGCCCCGGGAGAAATGGTCAGGACATTTGCGCCGAGTGACTCAAACTGCTCGCTTATGGAGTCCTGCAGGCCCTGCCCAACCGAAATAAGCGAAACCACGGCGGCAATTCCTATGAAAATCCCTATTATCGTAAGGCCGCTCCTGAGTGAGCGGTGAACCAGATTAGTCACGGCAAGCCGGAACAAGTCAACAATCATTTTTTCTTCTTTTTTCTCCTGTAATACCAGTAAGCGACAACTGCAGCCAAAAGCAGCAGGATGAACAGTCCTGTGTTGTCCTGTGCAGGAACCAGCTGGTACCTGCTAAGCTCCTCTTTAGTGTAAATTTTCAGAGGCACGGTAAACTCTGCCTTGTGCTCTCCATTGTTTGCGTCCCTGTAGGCGGCAAGAAACTGAAGAGGGATTTCCCCGCTTTCGTTAATGTAAAGGTCATAATCCACCGTGTCAAAATCATCTGACTCCAGGTTTCCGACATAGACGCTTGCTGGGGAGATAATCTCGTAATCGCCGCCAAGAAGCTCCAGGGTAAGAAGCTTCACGTCAGAAAGCCCCTTGTTTACAATGTTTACCGTCACCGTACCGCTCGTGCCCGAATAAAGTATCTCTGACGATTCAAGCCCCATTACAAGGTCAGGCATCGAGCAGACGACAATGGTCAGGTAATCGCTTCTCGAATATTGTGTGCCGTCAAGAGACTTGTAGGAAAGAGTTACCGGAACCTTGTATGGCTGGCAGTCCGCTGTCGGGGAAGCCATAAGCTCGAAGCTGACTGAAGTGCTCTTGCCTTTTTCCATCAGGTAAATCTTCTTCTCCGAAGTGGAGTTTATTGGGTAAAATGGAAGGCTTGATAAGTCAAGTTTTAGGGAAATGTCCCGAAGGGAAGCGTCCCCGTTATTAAGGAGCATTACCTCAAGGGGAACAGTGCCGCCGGGGGCTACATTCCTGCTGCTGACAGAGACAATATCAATGTTCTTGTCCAGCGTTTGCACATTTACCTTGAGAGTCTTCTGGACCCAGATGTCCCTGTCGCCCGTAGAGTACCTTATCTTAAGCTCGTTATCCCCCTGTACTGCATCGGGAGCAACCCTGAGCTTGTAGTCTATCAGTATGTTCTCAAAGCCCTCCAGGTACCTTATATGCCTCGTGTCGTTTTCGCTCGGGTCGAGGTAAAATGGGTATTCCGGGTCAAGAACAACCATAAAGTTTTCGGCGGGCTTCATTCCAAAATTCTCAATCCTTATCCAAAGCTTCACATAAGAGCCCGGCTGGGCCGGAAACGGCTCGTACCGGAGAACTGTCATGGAAATTGCAGGAAAGTCTGGCTCATATGCAAAAGCAGGGCACACAGCCCCGGCCAGAAACACTGCCATAAATAGCCAGAATATTCCTTTAACCCTCATAAATTACTTACGCAGGATAAATATACCCTATCTGCGCTTCGCCCTTCCCGAACTTGTGGCCTTCAGCTTACTAACTGGCTTTTTCTCAGCCCTGGCCGGAGATTTTGCCGCCTTCAGGTAGTTTTTCTCGGTGAGAAGCGGGTTCGAGCAGGGCCCGCCTTCGCTTACGATTTTCCCATCCCGGAGGAAAATGACCCTTGTCGCGTAGCAGGTAAGGTCAACGTCGTGCGTAACCACAATGACGGTTTTTCCAAGCTGGTTTATCTCCCTGAGCTTATCCATGATTTTGCGGCCCGTCTTGGTGTCAAGGTTTCCCGTTGGCTCATCCGCAATAATAATTTTAGGGTCTGAAACAAGGGCCCTTGCAACAGCCACCCTCTGCCTTTCACCCCCGCTGATTGAGTTCGGGCGGTGGTTCAGCCGGTGGCTAAGCCCGACAACCTCTGCTATTTCACGCGCCCTCTTCTCGCGCTCCTCCGGTGGCACTCCCTGGAAAAGAAGAGGCAATTGTATATTTTCAAGAACAGTCATCGTCTGGATGAGGTTAAATGTCTGGAATACAAATCCGATGCTTTTTCCCCGGATGTTTGCAAGCCGGCTTTCAGACATTCCTGAGATATCCTTTCCCTCGAGCAGGATTTTTCCCTTTGTCGGAAGGTCAAGGCAGCCGACCATGTGCATCATCGTGGACTTGCCGGAGCCGCTTGTGCCTAGTATCATCAGGAAATCCCCTTCATCTATCTTCAGGGAAACGTCGTCGAGAGCATAGACCTTGCTGTCGCCCACGTCATAAATCTTGGAAACGTTTTTCAAATCAACTATAGCTCCCATATAATTACTTCTTTTCCAATAGAAAAAACATTTGATTCACGCGCACGTTCACGAAAGGTTCACATTTGAAGATGCATGAACAACCCTCCCCAGATAACCGCCGTGAACAGCCCAAAATAAGCCATAATTGGCAGGAAACCTCTTTTGTGGCGCGTGAATAAAGCATATATTTGGGTTTCCACGTGAAACAAGGGGGTCACTACAAATCCCGATATGTGAATAGCCCGTGTATCCGTTTTTTTGAAAGATCACACCCACCCTTGCCCATCAAAAACCCATACATCCAGCCGGAAAAACGCGGGTTAACGAATGCAAAAAAAGCGCAAAAATACCGCAAGAAGCCCTAAGGCCACAAAACAGAAAGCCAGAACAAGCCCTTAATACAGGATTAAGGCCCGACAAAACCGCATTCAGGGCAGGTGTACGCTCTGCCATTTTTCCTGCAGGTGTCACACCGGACAATCTGGGTTTTTGAGCAGTTGGGGCACTCGAAAGTGACGAAACTCTCTCCAACAAGACCGATATTGCATCCGCTGCACTTGACCTTTGCCATAAGATATGAAAAATTTAAATTAAGACACCCCAAAGGGCTGCAAATTAAAAAGAAAAGCTTATTTTCGTATCAGATTATGGCAAAAAAAGTCAAAAACATTGTTAAAAGAGAAGAAACACCAGTAAAGCACAGTGAAGAATCAAAGAAGCACGAGGAAAGAAGCAGCCCGGAACCAAAGCAGGGATGTGGAAAATCCTTTGACACCGTAGCCCTGTTTATAGCAGGGCTTATCGTGGGTTTGGCGATTGGAGGGCTTATGTTCTCGGCAATGGGCTCAAAGGAGGCCAACACGACAGCAGACCCCGCTCAGCTAAACGCTGTTGGAAGCAAGGCAGTTGACTTCATCACCGCAAACCTTATAAGTGAAGGAGACACCATAGTCCTTCTTAACGTAAGCCCTGTGGAAAACACGGGCATTTACCAGGTGAAGGTGAACTACACCAGCGGGCCGTACTCGCAGATAATCGACTCATATGCAACCAAGGATGTGGAGCTTTTGTGCCCTTCCGGAATCCTGACCGCAGAATTCGAAGCAATGATGCAGGAACAGGAGCAAGAGCAGCAGCAGGAAGAGCAAAAAGACCCTGAAGAGGTCTGCGCGCAGCTTGCAAAGGCCGAAAAGCCAGTCTTGGAAGCATACGTGGTCTCAAACTGCCCATTCGGCCTTCAGATGCAGAGGATAATGTACGCAATCGTCCAGAACACTCCTGAAGCTGCCCAATACCTGACAGTCAGGTACATGGGTGAAGTTTCAAACGGCAAGGTTACCTCCATGCACGGAGACGCCGAAGCCCAGGAAAACCTCAGGCAGATATGCATCAGAGAAGAGCAGAGTGACAAATACTGGGGCTACGTTGGCTGCTACATGCAGGAAGGAAAGAGCGAGGACTGCCTGACAAGCGCAAAGGTTGACAAGGCCAAGCTTGAAGAGTGCATGAGCGACGCAAGCAAAGGCGTAGAGTATGCAAAGGAAGATTTCGAGCTTTCAGACAAGTACCAGGTTACCGGCTCTCCAACCCTGATAATGAACCAGGAAAGGGTAAGCGAGTTTGATTTCGCTGTAGACGGAGCTGACGGAAGAAGCGCTGAGGCAGCAAAGAACCTTCTGTGCTGCGGATTCAACACGAAGCCCGCTTTCTGCTCAACTGAGCTTGCAAAGACAAGGGCAGCCACGATGTACTCAGACGGTTACGACGGAGCAGGAAGCACCGGCAGCTGCTAGAAACAGCTTTTGTTTTGTTTGGATTTTAAGGTTTTTATTTTTTGGCTCGTTAGGCATACCTCTAATCCATGCCCGCCTAAAAAGAATATATTCCAAAATATATCTCCGGGCCAAACCTAAAAAACCCCATTGGAGCATCAAGCGTTTATTTTTTTAAAAGATTTGATTTAATGGACAAGAAAAGACTTGCCTCGAGGATACTCAAAATCGGGAAATCAAGAGTGTGGCTTAACCCGGAAAACAAAAAAGAGGTTTCTGAAGCAATTACCGCCCAGGACATCAGGATGCTGGTCCGAAAAGGCGTTGTCAAGAAGCTTCCAGAGAAAAAGACCATCTCCATCAACAAAAACAAGCGTAAAGAGCAGGGAAGGAGAAAAGGGGCAAAGCACTCCAGGATAACCTCAAAAAGGAAATGGATTATTAAGATAAGGGGCCTTCGGGCAGAGCTCAAGTACCTTAAGGAGGAAGGTCTCATCGAAAAGCTGGTTTATAACGACCTTTACAGGAAGGCAAAGGGCGGCTTTTTCAGGGACAAGAGCCACCTCAAGAACTACCTTGAAAGGCAGGAGCTTTTGAAAAGCGCTGCAAATTAGGCAATTAGGCCAAAAGAGTGAATTCTATTAACTCCTATAGCCCAATCCATTGGCTTGGGGCCTATACTTCAACCTAGAAGCACTTCGGGGCGGTTTTTAGAAAAGCCATTCAGTGTGTGCCTCAAAGGCAAGACCAGACCGCAGGAGAGGGCTTTGCAAACAACCCCCTTATGCCCCAAAGAGCCCGCCTCTCAAATAATAACCCCTGCCTAAGTACTATTTTAAAGTTTTCGTGCATAGATAGATATGGGACTGGAATACATTTACGCGGCATTATTGTTGCACGAGGCAAAGAAAGAAATCTCTGAGAAAGAAATTTCCGGAATTGTCAAGGCGGCAGGAATTGAAGCAAATGAGGCGATGGTAAAAGCAACGGTCGAAAACCTCAAGGACATAAACATTGAAGAAGTACTGAACACTGCAATGGCAGCGCCTGTAGCAGTGGCGGCAGCACCTACCGCAGGGGCAGCTGGAGCAGAAACCAAGGAAGAGAAGAAACCAGAAGACGAGGAAAAGAAGAAAGAAGAAGCAGCAGCAGGTCTCAGCAGCCTTTTCGGATAAATACTTCTCTAAATAAAAATTCAGAAGTTTATCTAGATTCAATTCCAGCAAAGCAGGCAACGAAAAGAAGTCTGGTTTTAGTTTTTCGTAATTTTGGCCTTTTGGGGGTTAATTCTCTAAAAAAAGCAAAAACTGCCCTCTTTAAAGGCAGATAAAGATATTTATAGATAAATAGTAATTATATTTAGGTGATAAATATGCCAAACGGAAAAGAAGATGCGCTTGAAAGAAAAAGAAGTGTGGTTGCGCTCTACCTCATGGGAAACGTGCCCGAAAAAATATCGGAGAAGCTTGCCCTGCCTGCCAAAAACGTCCGAAAGGACCTTCGAAGCATGGGAATCGCCGCACTTGAAGAGAACCTCAAGTCGGAAGCCCAGGTTGTCCGGGAAGTGCGCCAGGAAGCAGAGCTTATGAAGCAGGAGCTCTGGAATATGTACGTCAATTCCAAAAACAACGAGGAAAAGCTGAAGATTCTGTCCGAAATCCGGCAAACCTTGGGCATAAAGTCGGAAACTGCCGGGCAGATAGTAAAACCTGCGCCGGTTGTAAGGCCACAAGTATCTGAAAAGAGCCTGTGGAAAGACATAAAGGAGAATTTCTTTGAAAACGGCTCAAACGGCAAGCCAAAGGAGATGGAAAAAAAAGAAGCCGAAAAGCCGCAGGAGATAGTTGAGATTATTGAAGTTCCTAAGGAATGCCCTCCTCCAAGGGTCTGCGCGGCCCCTGCAAAACAGGAAACCGCCGCTCCAGAAGGAAAGGCAGTAAAAGCCGAGGAAACGCCCAGCAAGGCGTATATTCCTGGCGAGGAATGGGACAAGCCCTGCGAGGGAAAAGAAGAGTCGATTGAGATTGTGGAGCTAAAGGACACAGAAAACTCTAAAGAAAAAAAGGAATGATTACTCAAGGGCCTTTCTGAGGTCTGAGAGGCGGTTTTGCTTTAGCCGGTTTTCGATTTCCCTTGAAAGGGAAGCAAAAAACGCAATCTGCTCGTCGAGGTATTCATTTACTACCTTTGCTCCCTTCGGGTCTGCCGGCTTTTCCTTTTTCAGGTCAGCTTTAAGGTCAAAGAAAAACTTCCCATAGCCGTCGGAAGCGACCTTTGCGGTTGCAAGCATCTGCAGGTTTCCTTCAGCTTCTGCCTTGTCGATTCCCCTCAAAAGGACTTTTACCTCTTCATTGTATTTTGTCTGGACTTCCGTGAAGTAGTCCAGAAAGGTCGGACCCTGCTGTGCGCCCTTTTTGAGCCGGAGCGTCTTTACTGACACTTTTGAGATTTTTTTGACCTTCAGGTTTTTACCTTTTGCGGGAGCTTTTGGCTTTTGAATTGGCTTAGCTTTTGCCCTGAAGGTTTTAACTGTCTTTGCTTGCCTCTTCACAGATTTTTTAACCGCTTTTGCCGAAACTTTTTTTGCTTTTTTCATATTTATTGTCCACCGCCAAATTCCTGACGAAGCCAGGCATCTCGATCAGAGCCAGCGCCCGGAGATTCGCCTCCTGCGCCGCCAACCTGCTGAGGAGCTTCTTCCATTATATGTCTACCGGTAAAACCAGAAACCCTTCTCTCCGTACCCCGATAAGCACTTTTTATGGCTCCGCCCATCATCTTAAGTGCCGCCAAACCGCCAAGACCGGCAACTGCCGTCGAATGACCTGCTGCGTAACTCGCCAAAGTATGTGCCGCGGCAGATGCTGCTGGAGTGAGGGTAAAACTGGCAATTCCTGCTCCTACTCCCACTGTACCCAATGCCAATGCTCCAGCCCCAACTACTGCCGCAGCAGGAGCTGCTTTCTTAACATAACCCATGAGCTTTTCGGCCTTGGGACCGCCAAGGTAGATGGTGGTCTCTCCTACTTTGGCTCCCACTCTACCACCACCGCCACCTCCGGGGCCTTCACCTCCATAATTGCCGCCTGTAACTTCCTCCACTTTGTCGCGCCCGGCCGCCTTAGAAACGATTGAGCCCATCCAAGAGCTATAGCTTTTTGAATTGAGCGAGCGAAGTTCCTTGGAGGTGGTTTTATAGGAATCAAACATACCTTCATCGCTGATTCTGGTTTCGCCCTTGACTTCAAATCTTCTCTTATCTTTGTTAAAATTAAGCTTTGCATAAGTTCCTTCTATTGGCTCGCCGTCTTTATCAGAAAGCTGAAGATAAAAATCCTTGCCGCCATTCATTGTGCGTATCTCACCATCGATAATATTTTCCACCCCCTTCTTGTCCCTCACCACATAGCGGGCTGACCCATTTGTAAAAGCAGCAATTTCCTGAATATCTTTTTTCAGGTCATAGCCGACCTTTCCTTTTTTCGAGCCGCCGGAATCCTCGGGAGAAACAGGGTCAAACGAGCCGGACATAAGCTCCACCAGAGACTTTGCAGAATAAATCTTGTCTCCATCTTTGTTTTCGCGCTCATTTAACTGAAGGTGAACATCCCCGTCAAGCTGGATATACTTTTCGCCATCTGCATCCTGAAGAAGCTGGCTGGTGCCTCTTTTTCTCCGTCCACCGCCGGATATAAAGTCGTAGGTAACCTGAGTGCCATCCTCGGAAACCTTGATATTTTTGTATTCGTTTGCTGATTCTCCAACCCATCCGCCGCCACTACCGCCGCCTCTGCGGCCCGTGCCGGTTCCTGTGAAGAAAGAAGGATTCTTGACATTCTTCATGCCCTTGACATCATATAAGTCGCCATGCTTTTCTACGCGAAGATAAGTGTCAGTTTCCCTTCCATTCCTGTCCTGCACCCGGACATAATTATTTCCATCCTTGCCCCTGACCACCTCCGACTCAAATAGATTATTGGGGTCCTCGACAACCACTCTTCCTCCTTCACCCTTGGTTACAGTATAATTGCCTGCCGACCCGGAAACGGTTCCCCGGGAGCCATAGCTAACACCGCCACCCATAGTACTATAAGTATTCTCTACTATACTTCCTCCTAGAGGCACTGCCCCGGGTGCGCCACCAGGTGGACCTTCAGAAGATTCCGAAGATTCCCCCTTCTCCTCTATACCTACACGCCTCATACTAAACACGGAATCGTTTACTGGATCCTGGACAATCTCATAAACCTCCTGATAATTAGGATTAACCGAATCTTTAACTACATATCCGTACCGGGCCTTATCCTTCATAGGAGAAGCATCGCTATACTTTTGAGCAATCTCTCTATCTACCCTATAGGTGTCTCCAAGAGCATAACCATCTCTGGTAGGAGTCAATTCTCTAAATTGGTCGCCACCACTAAAAAGCAAGTATGCTTGCCTCCACGGATCGGCCTTCTTCTCTTCCTCAGCCATAAGTCCTCACAATAATTAAATTAGCCGCGCTTTATATATATTGGGCTGGATGGCTTGGATAAGCTAATTAAGGCAACAAATTAAAATCAGGACGACCACATCACGCGGCTTTTGCCTCCGCGCCTCCGGTAGTCTTTCCCAACCCTTTCTACAACCTTGCTGGGGCTTCCGCCCTTTATGATTTTGTTTGCTTCTTCGGGCGAGAAAAACACTCCAAACGGGTCATCTATTTCAACGTCCCTTTTTCCTGCAAAAAACTTGAGCCGGCCGTCAGGGCAACGCCTTGCCTTAAGCTCGGTGTATGTAGAGTCCAGCGGGTCGGTTTCGTTTTTCACGAAAATTTCGCCGTCATAGGTCACTTCAACCGGGCGGGTAACATATTTTGTATTTTTGCCTTTCTTTTCCACCTCCTGGAACTTGGCATAAGGCCCGCTCCTTTCCAGATAAATCCGAACATGGGTTATGTCGGGCCGCTTCTCTGCCTTTTCCTTTTCCGCCGGCTTTTCCGGCGGCTTCCATTCCACTGCTGGCTCAGGCGGAGCTACTGGGGCGGCGGGGGCAGAAGCATAAACTTCCGGCTTCTTTTCTTTTGGCTTTGAAAAAAACTTCTCGTCTGGGACCACCACCATATCCTCCGGCTGGTAGCTTCCGTCATCATCCTTGCTGAGCCGAACGTATTGAGGCCCTTCGAGATTTGCATATAATTTTCCGTCAGCGCCCTCTTTCACTTTTTCCTTCTTTACGAAAGTCCCTCTTGAGGTTTTTACTTCATAAGTCACGACATCCCCGGATTTGGTTTCATTCTGGCTGGTGATGTCTATCCTTAGGTTTTCGGGTGCTGCTTCGGCAGACCTTCGGGCCGCCATTTCCGCCTCAACCTCCGGAGCGGGCCTCCTCGCCCTTTCGGAAGGGGCTTGAGAAAAACCCTCAGGGGCAGTATCCTGCCGTTTTGCCTGAGGTGGAAGACTCCCGTATTGCTGGGCAGGCTCCATTGTCTGGTACGTCATGCCAAGCTCCTCGGGAGTATTTCGCGCTTCCTCTATTAGCTTGTAGTCTCCCATTCCAACCGGCTTAAGCTGGTAAGTTACAATCTTTCCTTCCTCGGAAAGCTGCCTCAGCTTTATGTCTTGCCCTTCCTGGTATAAAACACCCTCAGCAAAGTCCCCGTTTTGGTACAGAAGCTTTGGCTGTCCCTCATCGACTATCAGCTTTACGAAATCGTCTTTATAGGCAGACTTTCCGCCAAAAATATCCTCTTCTTTCCTGCCAAAAACATCTTCCTTTCTCCCAAAGTCCTCTTCCCCGGCCATTCCCTATAATCTAATTAGCAGCCACGCTATATATATTCCAAAAGCTAAGGCGCATCCTTTTTCCCGGGCTTGCCTTTATCTTCAAGGGAATTGTAGAGAAAAATTATCGGAAGTGAAACAAGCGCAGAAGCAATCAGCACTGCACGCACCCCATAAGCATCCGCAATCAGGCCTGCGGCCAACGGAGCAATAAGCGTCCCGATAGAGGCCACCATTTCTTTTACTGAGCCAGCCGTAGCCCGAACTCCTGAAGAAACCCTTTTCTGAAAAAGCGCGCTTCTTATGGGAAAGCGCAAAAACATCACTGTGTAAAAAGCCATCCATAAGACCAAAAACAAGGCGGGAGATTCGACAAATGCAATAAGGGAAACCAGGAGGAAGACAAGAATTTCTGAAAGCACAAGCGCCCGCCTTTCGTTTTCAAAGCAGGAAAGAAAGTTCGTGCTAAAATTCGAAAAGACCGCACCAAGAACACCGATGATTGCAAATACCAGCCCAATCATATAAAGGGAAATGCCTATGTCAAGCATAAACGGCTGAAGGACAACTGCCGTCATGCTCGCAAGTGAAGTCAAAAACGCGGCCAGAATCAAAATCCTCAGGGTGGAATTTCTCCAGACAACCCGCATAGACCGCATAGAAATTTTACGCGTATCGGAAAGCGCTCTTCCAAAACCACTAAACCGCTTTTTTGGAAAGTGGTCTCTGCCAAAAAATGCAATAAAAATCGCGCCAAGAAACATCAAGCACCCCTGAAGATACCACAGCCAAGCCATAGAAAGCTTAGCAACAATTATACCCGAAACAAGATAAGCAAAAACCTGCCCCGCGTAGTTGATGCTGGTTGTCCTTGAGAGGGCGGAATGCACATATTTTTGCTTTCCACTTTTCTTAAGAAAGTCCACAAGCCAGGCCTCGTAAGCGCCGGACGCAAAAGTCGCGCCAGCGGACATTGCAAAAAACAAAGCCCCAATCCAAACCCAGTTATCGCTAAACGGGACAAGAAAAACGGTTATTGCGCCAATCAAAAAAGCAAGAAACACGGAAATCTTCCTTCCAAAAATATCCGCTATCGCTCCGGTCGGAACCTCAAAAAGAAGACCTGCCAAAGCAGACAGGGAAATTATCAGGCCAATCTGCGAATAGCTGATGCCAACGTCAAGAAAGTAAAGCGTCCAGTAGGGCGCCACAAAGCAGGACATTCCGATAAGAAACTCGAAAATATAGAAAAACCAGAGCATCTTAAACTCCGACCCAATCGACAGGCCTCTTTTCATTAATCACAATGCCTCACTCAACAACAATCCCAAACTTTCCGGGCCAGGAGTCCTTTATCTGCTCGTCTGTAAACTCCACAGGGCAGCCGAATTCCTTTTCAAGGAACGGGCCTGACTCCCGGACATATTCTTTCTCGCCCAAAAGGAAATCGTTCATGCCGGACTTGAAAACCCTCTGAAGGTATTTCTGGACAGACTTTGCGTTTCTTTTTGACTCCTCGATTTCCATGGAGGCCTTTATAAGGTCGCCAAGGTTTCTTGTCTCTTTCAATTTTTCCGAAACCATTTCCGAAAGCCCGTACTTCCAGCCCTCAGGAACAACTATCTTAATCTTCTGTGGCTTTTCGAGCCTGCTAAGCTCAAGCACTGCCCTTATGTCGTCCAAAAGCCCGGAAAGAATCTTCTCGGATTTTTCAAGCTCTGTGCTGTAAGAAATCTTTGCTGCCGGCCAGGAAGCGTTTGTTACAAAGCCCGGCTTGCCTATAAGAGACCATATCTCCTCGCATATGTGGGGGGTGATAGGCGCAAGAAGTTTTGTCTGAGTTTCTATGTACCTGTCAACTGCCTCCTTGTTAAGTTCAACCGAACGTTTCCGGTACCACTTGAACAGGTTTCCTAAATTAAAAAACCCCGCCTGAAGAGCAGACTTGGTGTTCCCGGCAGAATAATGCTTTTCAGCAAGCCGGGCACAGTTGTCTATCTCCATTTCAAACCAGTCATCAATGGCCGACCTTTTTGAATTGCCTTTTCCGTAATTTTCAATGGCAAAGTTATACCACCCCCAAAGCTTAAGCTCTATTGCCTTTGCTTCCCGAAGTTCTATGTTTGCGTCTTCCATTCCCGTGTCACCGGCGTATGAAGCCAAAAACCGCAGGACGTCTGCCGGGTAATCCCTGACTGCGTCTTTCATGTAAACGGTGTTGCCCTTGCTCTTGCTCATTTTCTCGCCATTAAGCATTACATATCCATTGACTGCGATTCCTTCAGGCCAGTTGCTTTTCGGGAAAACTGCCGTGTGGTTAAATATGCAAAAAGTCAGGTGATTTTGCACAAGGTCTTTTCCTGAGCTTCGAAGCTGGAAACCGTTTTTGTACCAGTAGGAAAACTCTTTTCTAAGGCCCTCAACCAGCTTTGGGTCAACTTTGTTTTCAGCAGCAATTTTTTCTGCATCCCCCCTGCCGTAGAAAACATGGTCAAAGAAGCTTTCTGTGTACGGCTTATCGGCGCGAAGCTTTCCTTCCTGCAGGATATGTGAAATCGTGTAGTAGGCCATGTAAATCGTGCTGTCGGACAGGCTCTCTATTACCTGCGTTTCGTCAAACGGAAGAGTGGTGCCTAGTGACGTCCTCCTGTCCCGAGTGCATGCCCAGTCGTTAAGCCAGTCAATCGTGTAATGGAAATTTTTCTTCAGGTCATCAGGGTACGCCTTCATTTCGTCCACGCACTCGTGCGCAATCTTCTTCCAAGTTTTGTCCTTGTACCTCAAAAACCACTGGTCCTTTACGAGTTTTATCGTGGCGGTTGTAAGGCACCGGCAGACAACTTTTTGCGGAATTATATAGTACCTTAATGCAATCCCTTTTCCTTCAAAAAAAGAAATAATCTCCTCCTTTGCCTCGAAAACTTTCTTTCCCTCATGCCCTGAAATCTTCAGGACTCCGGAATGGAACTCTTTTTTGTAAATCTCGTCCGTTGCCTTGTCAAGCTTTTCGGTATCCTTTTGCGACCTGATTTTCTCGCGCTCAACAATCTCTGCGGCAGGAAATTCCCCGTAACCCTCTAGCTTTATGACTGAAACAAAATCAAACTCCACTTCATCTTCCCTGATTCCATACTCCTTCAAGACGCCCTTGTTTTGCCTCAGGTCCCTTACCGCAATATAGTCGAAAGGAGCATGCGCCGGAACGCTCATGACAATGCCGCTTCCAACGGAAGTGTCGACAAATTCGGCAGGGAGAATTATTGCCCTTGCACCGTTTGAGGGATTCACCACAAACTTTCCTATAAGCTCTTTTCCGCTCAAGTTCTTCTCGACCTGCACGCCAAAGCCCTGGCCTTCCAGGTCAGAAACCATCTCTTCCGAAACTATCCACTGCTCCCCATTCACCATGGCGCGGGCATATTTTCCGGCGGGGTTTATCCAGAGGTTTGTAACGCCATACATCGTTTCAGGCCGGTAAGTCATCGCAGGAAGCTTTGCGCCGTCAAGCTCGAACTTCAAAAGCACGACCTCTTCGGGGTTTACACCTTCGCCTTCGGCCCTGTCATGGTCTCCTATCGGAAAGCCGCACTTCGGGCAAAATATTACGGGGTGAGTTCCCTTCTCGACAAGCCCCTTTTCCTTGAGCTTCAGAAATTGCCAGCGTACAAAAGAGTCGTAGGGCTTGTTCAGGGAGGTCGTGATAAAGCTTCTCCTCCAGTCTATGGAGTAACCTAACTTTTGAAAGTCATCTTTCCACAACTCCGGGAAAAAAGCAATCCAGTGCTCAGGGTCGGAAAAAGGCCCAACATCCGAAACGCCCATGCTCTTTAAAATCTCAATCTGCTTCTTTTCCCCTTCAGCAACCCGCTTTGCAGCAGCCACTATCGGCTGGCCCGTCGCGTGAAATCCCTGTGCGTAAAGCACATTAAAGCCCTGCATCCGCCTGAAGCGCGCCGTCGCCTCAACCCTCATGGAAGTGAGCATATGGCCCATGTGTCCAATCCCATTGACGTAAGGGTATGGGCAGCAGACCATGAATTTTTCCCTGCCATCCGGCTTTGGCTCAAAAATACCTGCCTCCTGCCACTTCTTCTGCCACTTGACCTCAATTTCCTTTAAATCCATAACTTAAGAAAAACTAAAAAATAGGCTTTTTTTCAGGAAACTTCGGGATTCTTGCGTATTGCCTCCTCGTCCTCTGCAGAAAAGGGTGGCTTCATTAGCATCAAAAGCTTCATCCGGCCAGAATATGAAAATTCTGTACCGGGTGGTATCTCGACCAAATCGCCTTTCGAGACAAGATAATCTCTAAAGCCCACTATGAACTTGCCACTTCCCTCAAGGACAAAATAAAAGTGGGCGCTTCTCCGGTTTAAGACAAAATTATCATGCCCTGTTTTAGAGTCCACAACATATATCTCAAGCTCCCTATCCTGAAGGCCAAACCTGAACCCCTCAAGACCTTTTTGAGAAAAAGTCGGGGCTTTTGGAAACGCCTTTACGGGGCAATCCAAAGGCATTATAAAATAAGGCCCGTAAAGCATATAAAAACAAAGGTTTTAAGTTATGATAGGAACGTTCTTCAAAAAGCGTTTGCTGGTAAGAGATGTAATGTCCACAGGGATCATAACTGTAGAGCCAAACGATACCCTTATCGAAGCAGGAAAAAGGATGAGCGAAAACAGGATAGACAACCTTCTCGTAGTCGAGAATGGAGTCCTTAAGGGAATAATCACTTCAACAGATATAATCAAGAAGGGCTTGGCCGAAGGCAAGGCCCCTAAAACAAAGGTAAAGGAGATAATGACCGCCCCCGTAAAGTTCGTCTCAGAAGAGGAGCAGGTGCTTCATGTTGTAGATAAGATGCTCATGGACAACATCAAAAGATTCCCTGTAATGGACATGAAACGAAAGGAGCTTGTCGGAATTATAACCGTAAAGGACATAATGAGGGCAATGCCAAACTTCCTTCTTGACAAAATCGAGTGGCTTAGGATAAGGCCTGGAAGCGAGAAAAAGTCAAAGAAAGTAAAGGGAATCTGCGAAGTCTGCGGCAAATTCACAAAAGACCTGAAGTTCTCGAACGGAATGTGGGTTTGTGCGGAGTGCGAATAAGACCATTTGATTTTTAGAAAGTTATTTTTTGCTGTATCCAGAGAAGCCCATATTATTGGGCAAGTCGCGAAATCTATTTTACCTTGATTACCCCCCGCAGGATCATCTCGTCGATTCTCTTTTTGTCGTCCTCGCTCACAGAAGCAATGCTCTCGTAAACTTCCTTCGAGACGCGCAAGGGACTTTCCTGGGCAATCTTCTCGTAAATTCCTGCCTCCTTGAGCTTTTTGTATCCGACGCCCATCTTGGCAAGTGCAAGAGACGCCTTTCCATTTGCGTAAACATTTGCAATCGACCCTGCAACTGCGCCTGCAATTATGGAATGCGAAATTTTCTTTTCCGCCTCGCCGAAAACCCCTTCCCTTACCATATCAACCGTGCCAAGACTGAAAAAGCTGCTAAGGTCATCGGTAAAGCTTCCAAGCTCGCCTCCGCTTGCAATGTAAGCGGCAAGAGCCGCCGCGGAGCCAACTGCAAAAGCCGCCCCGTACCCAATTCCATTGGCAAAAGTCTGGTTGACTCCAACAGAAAGAGTTTCATTATCGAGCACGCTGTCACTTGCTGCCTTGCTGTGGTATTTTACATGGTCTGCAAGGTTGCTCAGGTATCTTTCTCCTGCCCGGATAACCGATGCCCCAAGGCCATATTTCTCTTTTGTTCTCCCAACCACGGTTTCCTCTGGCATAATAGACTTCGCTAAAAATGGATTAGTATCAGCTCAGCCAGTCCTTGTTCTCCATCTTGCTTGGGAGATAATCCTCAGTTATGAAGGTAAACTTCTTGGCGCTAAGGGCTTCAAGCTCGAACTTGAGGCCTTTCTTTAGCATATGCTCCATCTCAGACCTCCACTCCTTCTTCTGGAACCACTGGTAATTCATCACTTCCCTGATTCTCTTCTTGTCGCCATCGTCAAGCTTAATTGCAACCCCATCGGGAATCTTGTACTTTTCGTGGTCAAAAGAGCTAAGCCCCAGAAACCTTGCCTGCGGAACAGCCATCCTGACGGACTCGTACGCAAGGTTTATAGAGCCCTGCCTGACGACAGAGTAAATGTAAAATCCCCAGGGGTCGTTGTCCACAAGGACAAAAACCGGAAGCTTAAGCTCGTCGTGAAGCCGCCTCAAAAGCCGCCTTACACCCCTTGGCGGCTGACCTCCTCCATGAAGAATTATGCAGTTGTGCTTTTTCCAGAACTTGTCCTCGTTGAACCTGGACCAGACTGCCTCCTTTTCTATGAACAAAACATACTTTGCCTCGCACTGCCTGAATTTTATTATGTCCGGCTCGACGATAGAAGGAACGCCCCAGCCGCCGGAGCCCATTTTTCGAAGGTCTATCGTGTCTCCAAAGTCCTCAAGCGTAAGGTTTCCGACCATGTTGCCCTTGCTCTGTGCTCTCAGGTGAAGCTCTTCACGAAGCGCGTTTGCGCTGACCTCGATATCCTCAATAATCGGATCAGACTCAATCTGATCATCGAAAGTGTTCTCCTTAGTGCCGCCGATAGTGTGTTTCGTATTGTAATAAAGGTCCCTGATGGACGTGGTCTTGCCTGACTTGATAAGGTCCTTGCAGGCATTTGCGACAATGAGAGTCTGCATGAATTTCCTTGCGTCCTTAAGGTCAAAAAATGTCCTCTTCTGTGTCTTGTCTCCCAAAAGAACCATGTTTTTCTCCTCATCGAAAAACACGTTGCTAAGCGTCCTTACTGCAATTTCTATTGCGGGGTCTTTTCCCTCCTGAAGCATCTTTAGCACATCCTCTCCAAATTTCTGCCTTATCCTCTCGATTACGAGCTGGGCTTCTTCCTCCGACCTATTCATTTTCTTTTCCATAATTAGGGTTCCCTTCTCTTTTCTATTTCCTTGTTGATGAGCGCAAGAATTTCCTCACGGTTCCGGTCAGTGAGGTTTGACAGGGCAATTGCAACTTCTTCGCCGTATTTTGAAAACACTTTGAGGCGTGTTTCCCTCGCATACTTTCTCTTCTCGGCAGAGATGTGCCTCTGGAGCTTTCGCCCGACCTCTCCTACTGCAAGCTTTATTTCCTTTATGATTTCGGGGTAAGACGCAATCGCCTGCTTTCCTTCTGAAATAAAAGGAACCCAGACAGAGGCCATGTGAACAACAATTACAAGTGGTGCGCTTGGAAGGCTTCCGCTCGGCTGCGGGACGCCATACCTCTTCCAGGGGGTCTTTACGACTGCCTTGAATATTGCGCACTCGGACTGCTGATAAAAAAGAGGGACCTTATTGGTAAACCTTATAAGCTCTGAGGAGGTATCCTGGGGAGCATCCTTTAGATATGCAAGACCCACTTCAACCTGAAATGGAATGGCCCTGTAAACCGCAACCGGCCTTGTGCATGCCGCAACAAACTCTGCCGGGTACTCGCTTTTAAGCCCACGCATAAGCTCCTCCTCCCCAATCGGGGATAAACAGTCAATGGAAGGCCTCTGCAGCTTTACTGCCTGCATTGCAGCGAGGAGCTTTTCCGCCTGGTCCCGGCTTATGGCATTCGGCCTCACCTGAACGTCAATTCCTGCCTTCTGGCAAATTTCTTTTGCGGACTGACCGCCTACTTTCGAAAAATCATTCATGAGGAAGGAAAAAAGCGTCCTCGAGTTGGTTCTTGCAAGCATCTTCATAAGCGTTCCAAGCTCGACTCCATAAGGGTGCGCCTGGACTGGCTTGGGCTTTTTCGGAAGCTCTTTTGTTACCTTCTCAAAAATCTTCTTTGTCCCTTCCGGGTCAACAAACACAATCCTTGCGTGCGGGTTTGCAATCGAAGTGTATTTCAGGAAATCCTCAACACCCTTGACTTTACGGTAAACTCCCTTCATCTCCAAAACCACTTTTAGCCCATGCGGCTTTGGCACATCGGAATTCTTCTCGTTTGTGATGATCGGGGTATTCCTGGAGGTGTCAAGCCCCATGTCAAAAGAGTACATCCGGCTGTCCTCGGTCTTTGTCTCTATGTGTGTCGGCTTTCCAGTCGTAAGCTGGGCGTAAAGCACGCAGGCGGAAATACCGATCCCCTGCTGTCCCCTCGACTGGATTCCGGCTTCGCCAAGCGACTTGAATTTCGAGCCGCAAAGAAGCTTTCCAAGAACTCTTGGGGCATGCTCTGGGGCAATTCCCGGCCCGTTATCCTCGACGGAAACCCGGAAATTGGAGCCATCGACGTTCTCGATTGAAACAAATATGTCCGGGTGTATTCCTGCCTCCTCACAGGCATCGAGACTGTTGTCTACTGCCTCCTTAATCATTGTTACAAGCGCTTTTGTGGGATTGTCAAAGCCCAGCAGGTGCTTGTTTTTCTCGAAAAACTCGGAAATGGCAATTTCCTTATACTCAGCCATAAAGAGTCTTGGATTAAACTTTTAAAAGGGGTTTTGGCCTATTTTGGCTTAAATCGGCAAATGGTGGCAAAATAAGCAAATTTTTCTACCGGACGGGATGATTAAACAGGTTTTCGTAGGCCCTGAAGGCGAGCGGCTGCTCCAAGCGCTTCAATTGCCCCTCCAGCGCCTTTAAAATTTCCTGGTGGTAGGCACTATCTGCAAAAACTCCCTCCTCCAATCCTACAGGCCGATAGTTCCTGAGCGCTCTAAGCGCCTCATTTGAACCTCCAGTAATCCTAGCAGAAACCGCATCATCAACCGCCCGATGCCCTCTATCCAACAGGCCACGAATGGCACCCTTGTGATAATCCCGCTCAGCTTCAACCTCCAGGTATAGCGGGTCATTGAATTTTAAAAGTTCCAGGTCAATTTTGCCAAATTCCTGAACCCGAGCCAAACTTCTTCCAAAAGAAGCGACATCGGCGACTGCTTTCGCGGAGTCCAGCAAAAAATCAGATGGCCAGTACCCGGAACCCCCTCTATTGTAGTCAGAAATCTTCAGACTCCTGCAAGGGAAGTCATGCCCCAATGAAGTAGTGCCTTCAAAATCATCATAACTGCCCCTCCAAAGACCAAGATTGCTGCCCTTAAGCTGCTGAAGGTAAAATTCTTTTAGATAAGGTATCTTCCCTTCTCCTTCATCAAGGGGTGAAGTGCCGCAAACAAGAATGGAATCTACCGGGAAATTCCTCCAGCGGCCATTTTTTCTGCCTTCTGGGGGAACCATAACCACCTCAATTTCAGGAGTATTTTTAGCCCGGCCTCTCCGGGGGCTAACATCCCTGAAAAACCCATAGGGCTCTTCAGAGCTCCCTTTTGAGCTTGGCAGAGGGCTTTCCACGATAAATCCAATTTCAGGCCTTGGCTCGGCGGGAAATAACCCCGATTTAGCCAGTCGTCCAAAATACTCGCTCTGAACAAGTTCGGGTAACTGCTTTTCTAGTTCCTGCTTTCTGACTTCTGAATCTGCTCCAAACATAATATAAATTGGTATCTAAAAGTACTAAAAAATCACTCCTGCAAGCCCCATAACTCCCCCAAAATAAAGGAAAACAAGAGTCAGGGAAAATACCATCGTAAACCTGACCCCTTCCTGTATATCCACGAAGCTTCTTGTGCGCCTTAACTCCTCGAATTCCTCTCTTTTAAGCCCCCGTATGTCACCTCCAGCCAGCACATCATCTTCCTTGAGCTGGCTTACGGGAATTTTCCTCTTCATCCCCGCCTCGACAACCTTTGCGTAAGTGTAAAGCCAGGGCAAAAGGCCCATCACAAAAAAGTAAGGCACAAAAACGGAGGTGGCGATTCCCGCAAAAAGGGCCCCGATATATATCGCCCTGCGCCGCCCAAGCTCAACCCAGTATCGGGAAAGAATGCTTCGGTTCAAAATCCCGTAAAGCACGATGTAAAAGACCGAGTAAACCCCGCCCACCAGAAACAGGGTGAACATGAAATAAGCTGCATATGGCAGGACTTCAGTGAAAGGTGAAAGAAATCCCGCTGAAATGGCCGGAAGGCAAAATCCAAGCCCGCCAAGAATCCAGGCGTCTCCATCCCCCCAGACCCTTGCCCGGTAAAGCAAAAGTCCGGACAGGAGAAAAACAATGCCCGTCAGAAGGGAACTGACAGCAAAAGACAGGTCAGAATTCACAAGTGAGTAAACCAGCCAGTAGAAAAGCCCGCCCGAAATAAGAACCGCCGGAACCTCCTCATGGACATTTGATGTCTTGAGGTCGTAAAGCCCCGCAAAAACAGCGAGTATAAGGGCAAAAACGAAAGTAAGTAGCATAATGTAAAGAATAATTATGTTAAAGCACGTCGCGATTATCCCCGACGGAAACCGCCGCTACGCCGAGAAGAAAAAAATTTCCCTGAAGGACTCCTACCAAAAATCCATCGACAAGCTTCCGGAATTAGTATCCTGGTGCAAGGAGCAAAAAATTGAAATCCTGACAATCTGGGGATTTTCAAGCGAAAACTGGAAGAGGTCCGAAGCCGAGATTGGCACGCTTCAGGAGCTTTTTGATGGAAAAATGGAGCAGGCGCTTAAGGAAAAGCTTCTCGAAAAGGAAGGCGTCCAGGTGCATATCGCCGGAAACCTTTCCAAGTTCCCCGCACGGTTTCAGAAGTTTTCGAGGCAAATCGAGGAAAAGACAAAAAAGAATAAAGCCCTGAAGCTGAATCTACTGATAAATTACGGGGGAAGGGAAGAAATCATAACGGCAGTAAATAAACTTCTTTCCGAAAAGAAAAAAAGCGTCACCGCAGAGGACTTCAAAAAATACCTGTGGCTTGACAACGAGCCGGACCTCATTATCAGGACCTCAGGTGAGCAGAGGACAAGCGGCCTTCTGCCATTCCAATCGGTTTATTCAGAACTCCACTTCTCCAAAAAGCACTTTCCTGACTTTGGAAAAAAAGATTTTCTGGCGGCAATAAAGGACTACAACAAAAGGCAGAGGCGATTTGGGAAATAGGTAATTGAAAACCGCACGAAAAAAAGACAATTGTGATTGCAGATACTGTTGCTATAAAAACCAAAACTTCCAGATAAAGTATGCTTATCAGAAGATCTTTCTGGGATGGTTATGAAATATGTGGATATTGTAGTGAGTTGGGATTTCCTCGAGGTAGTTCTCCAACAAACTTCTATTGCATGCATCATAGAACTGAAGATGGTCTGCCCAGAAAAATAGAGGTATCCGCCGAAACTGGACAAAAAGACGTGATGGAGGGGCGTATTGGCTGCTCGGACTTTGAGCCCTGTGGTATGCCTGCTCTTCCCTCTACTATCGACAGAATGTGCCTAAGAAACCAAAAGGCGACTCTTATCCCTTCAGACCCTACCCTAGAAACCAACCTTGATTTTATTAATCGGCGATTAAGGTACCCTTACAAGGAGTTTTATGGAGGGAAACTAGTGATTAACGATATAATTCCTTAAGCATTCAAAACAACCCATAAACTCAATTTATTCCTCGTCCCCGCTGCTGAACTTGTCCAGAGGGATTTCGGTTTCTCCTCTAAGCTTCCTGATTTCATTTGCCAAAAGCCACAAGGCAACCCCCAGGGACTTCCTGTTAGTGACATTTAGGGGAACTATCAGGTCTATTCCGCTCGTGTCAGAGTTTGTGTTGCAGAAAGCGACAAGAGGAATGCTGTTAAGGTTTGCCTCTGCGACAACGTTCCTTCTTTCGTCCGCATTTGTGACCAGGACGACTTCCGGTTCCGTAAACCTTGCGTTCTTTGGGTTTGAAAACAGGCTTTGCCTGTAATTATCTACCAGTTTGGCGCCTGTTGCCTCCGCAAATTCCTTTGCTGATTCATAGTCCAGGTCAGAGCAGACAATAGCGATTTCCCTTTTTGGGGCAAGGAACTTTGCCGCAACCCTTATTCTCTCATCAATGGAAGGAATGCTGAACATATTCCTGCCTGAAGGGGTCTCCCAGGACATAAAGCGGTCAAGCTTCTTGTTTCGCGATAACTCTCCCTTGTTCATCCTGAACTTCTTGTAATCCTCGCTTGGTATGAGCAACTCCATAATTTAAAACTTAAAAGATAAATTCTACTATGGCAGAAGAGTTAACACGGGTGTACACAATACCCCTTAGGAGGGCAAAGATAAAGCCCAGAATAAAGAGGGCCAACGCAGCAGTACGGATAATCAGAGAATACCTGATGAGGCACATGAAGGCAACAGAGGTAAAGATTGAAAACAACATAAACGAGTCCGTCTGGGAGAGGGGAATCCACACAATTCCTTCCAGGGTCAAGGTGAAAGCCACCCGGAAAGACGGGATTGTAAGGGCAGAACTTGCCTAGATTTAAGCAAATAATCATTACTTTTAAATAATTTTCATACAATTATGAGCCGAAAACCAACTCCCCCGAGTGACAAGTCAAAAATCCATAGGTATGACCCGGTATATGGCACAGGGTCAGAGTCCAGAAAATTAGACGAATTAATAGGAAAAAAAGCAGATTACTTGCTAAAGAAATACGGAAGTAAACTTACCGTTTCCCAAGGCGAAAGCTCAATAATAATTGGGCTTACCTATCCAAGAGAGCAATATCCTTCGGTTCCAACTCCAGCTGAAAGGCCTACCGGATCTCAATATCCCTGGCTCCCCGATTATAATCCAGATTACAGGGACCAGCTTAGAGCCTGGACTCTTTCCCAGCCAGGGCAAAGCCGAAAAAAGGAAAGAGACCTGTTTGATGGCATAATCACCCGGCATAATGGGGCAAAAAGAAATGCGATCAGGATTGACGAAAAAACCCCAATGATCTTCCTAGAGTTGCCTTTAACTCCTGGAGGCGTTCCTCCAAAGGGAATGGACCTAAAAGGATATGTGGGTGGGGCTATAAAGGATTTAAGCGAAGTTAGAGAGCAAATTTTCAAACTGAATATTCCGCCTAAACGAGACCGGTATGTTTAAGGGATCTTTTTAGATCATGGCCCATTGAGATCCGCACTTGCAAACATTTCAGAGCTTCCCGGCGGCAAAATCAGAGGGTAATTGCCAAAAATGGCCCTAAAGGGCAAAAACAGCCCCTAAAACCTTAATTATATCTCAGTTACTATAGTTATGGACGAAGAAAACCAAAAAAACGAGCAAAATGAGCCAGCAGCAGAGCAGGTAGATTCAGAATTAGCAGGGCTTCCTTTTCCCCATTCAAGGGTAAAGGACTTGCTTAAAAGCAAGCAAAAGGAAGGAGTATTTATCAAGAAAAGGGCGGCAATAGAGCTCAACCTATGGCTTGGCAAAATGGCCGAAAAGGTTGCTGAAGAAATCGCAAAATCGGACCGGGCCTATGTGGCAGCTGAAGATATCTGGAGAATAACAAGAAGATTTGACGCTGTGGACATAATCGAAGAGGAAAAAAAGCGCCTTGACGCGCACTTAGAGGCGATAAAGGCAGATGTCGAGCGGCTCCAAAGTGAGCTTAAACGGGTCTAAAAGGGCATTTTATTTGAAAATTTTGTTTGTATAATTTAAACTTATCTAAGTCAATTATGGATGTTAAGCTAACCTTCTTAGAAAAGCCAAAACTTAAAAATCCCGTTCTTGTCGAAGGCCTGCCCGGCGTTGGCGGAGTCGGAAGAATTGCTCTATGCTACATTGTCGAAAAGCTGAAGGCAAAGAAATTCGCCGAGATAACCTCTTCCTATTTCTTCCCGCTTGTCCTCATAAGCCAGGATCACGAAATAACCCCATTAAAGCTTGAATTCTTCTACTACAAAGCCGCCGGCAGGGACATAATTTTCGTCTACGGCGACTCCCAGCCAGTTGAAAACAATGGGTATTTCCAGATTTGCGAGAAGATTCTTGAAATGTGCAAGGAGTACAAGGTAAAGGAAATCATCACCGTTGGCGGATTTGGCACAGGGATAGAAATGGAAAAGCCGCGTGTCCTTGGGGCAGTTACAGACAAGAAGCTTGTCAAAAAGTACGAGCCGCACGGCATTATTTTTGAGGAAAAGAGCAAAATCGGCTCAATATATGGAATTTCCGGCCTTTTGCTTGGCATTTCCAAAAACGAAGGAATAGAAGGGTGCGCGCTTTTGGGCGAAACAATCGGCTACCCTATACTTACCGACCCTAAAGCGGCTGAAGAGGTCGTAAAGGTCCTTATGAGCCTATTGAAGGTAAAAGTTGACCTCAAGGCGATGGACAAAAGCGTAAAGCAGCTCGAGGGCTTCCTTAAGGAGCTTGAGGACAAGACAAAGCACCTGACAGGCCACCCACAGAAAACCGCCAGGGAATATGCCGATTACATTGGCTAAAGGAGGTTAAAAGCTTTACCAATCCTAATTATGGAACTCACAAGATTCGAAAGGGCAAGAATAATAGGTGCAAGAGCTCTCCAGCTCTCATATGGCGCCCCTGCACTTGTAAAATCCAAGGCAAGCCCAATGGAAATGGCTGAAGCAGAGCTTGACAAGGGAGTTCTGCCAATAGTGGTTTTCAGAAAGCAGGCAAACTAGTTTAAAATTTATTATCAAATTATGGGTTCGTGGTGTAGCTAACCTCTTACCACAAGAAATGCGGAAAAAGGTCTACAATGGTCTAGCATCGGGGCTTAGGGTGATTGCCTAACGGGTGCGTAGCCTAGCCTAGTGGGTGTTAGCTTATCGCCGCTTGCGGCGAGGGCGTCAGAAATAGCCTCAGACCCGAGTTCAAAATCATACCTTTCCTGAAAAGAAAGGCCTGATAACCCCCAAGGAAGCATATTCCGAAGGGATTGAAAATCTCGGCGAACCCATCAAATCTTATTAATTTATAGAAGTTATTAATGGGCGAAAGAAAACCCGAGCCAGATATTAAGGAACTTCTTAGAAGGGTGTATGGCGCTCCGCCTAGCGAAAAGTCGGAAGGTTCCTGGGTCAAGAGAAAGAGCAGGTAAGGCCGCTTTAAGGTTTTATTCTAAAAAAGAATTGGCTTAGAGTTTTGGACTTTCAAGCAGGGCCGTATTTCATTCCTTCGTAAAGGAATTTATCTGCAAGGCGCTTTACCATGCCCCACACTTCCTCTTCACCAATGTTTGTGGTATCTATTGTATTGGAGTACTTGCTAAATGACCTTGGGTCAAGCCCATAGAGCCCAAGATATCTCTCAGTATCCCGGTCGTCTCTTCTCAACTCCTCGTTAAGCTTCAGAAGCTCTTCCCTTGAAAGGTCTGAAACGGGCTTTTCAAATTCCCTAAAGGCCATTCGCCTCATCTTTTCCTCCGGCTCGACTCTAAGCGCTATGCTGAGGTTTGGCTTACCCACTCCGTCGAGCATTAGATGCCAGATAGAGACAAACCGAGAAGTCAAAACCAGGCACTCTTCGGTTTCAATAAGGTGCTTTATCACCCTCCTGTCAACGGCAATGTCAAGATTCATCAAATCTTTGCTCTTGATTTTCGTAAGCTCGCCGACGCTAAGCCCCATTTTGCCTGCCTCCTCCCTGAAAAAATCCCCGGTGTTCAGCATCCTGAATTGGGGAGCATAATCTGCAAGGCGCCTCGCCATTGAGGACTTGCCCGAACATGAGCCGCCGGAGATAAGCATAAGCTTTCCGCCACCAACAGTAAGCTTCTTTAAATCAACTCCAAGTATCTCCAGGAAGTGTTCCAGGGCTGCTTTCTCGGAAGAGTCCATAATAAAGTAGCAAAAGCGATTAATAACCGAAACGCAAAAATGGCTGAAAAAGGCGTACCCCTCATCGACACTGCACAGGATGCTGCTTCTGCAGCGAGCCTGAAACATTTTGCGGTTGGGGGAAATACTTTTAATTAAAAGAGGGTTTATGAAGGCGTATGTTCTTTATTCCGGGGGGCTTGACTCCATTCTTGCAATAAAGCTGATGCAGCAGCAAAAGATTCCTTTAAAGGCCGTCCATTTCACAACCCCTTTCTTCGACAGGTCTGAGTTTTGCAAAAAAGTTGCCTTTGAGGAGGGGTTCGAGCTGGAAGTTCGCGACCTGGGAGAGGAGTACATAAGAATGCTGAGGTCTCCTAAACACGGCTATGGCTCATGCATGAACCCTTGCCTAGACTGCCACATCATTATGCTGCAGGAGCTAAGCAAGATGGCTAAAGGCGGCTTTATAGTCACCGGGGAAGTTCTTGGCCAAAGGCCAATCTCGCAAAAATCAGGGGACTTCGAGCTTATCGAAAAGGAGCTTGGCCTGGAAGGAAAAATCCTTCGCCCCCTCTCGGCAAAGCTCCTCCCGGAAACTGAAGCCGAAAAGGAGGGCATTGTAGACCGGAGCCGGCTTTATGGAATAAGCGGCAGGCAGAGAAACATTCAGTTCCGGCTCGCAAGAAAATTTGCTGTTGAGTATCTTACTCCCGCTGGAGGGTGCCTCCTCACGGAAAAAGAGTATTCGCACAAGCTTAAAGACCTCCTTGAGCACAAGGAGAATCTAAGCGTAGGAGAACTGAAGCTCCTGAAAAAAGGGCGCCACTTCCAGTTTGGGAAAAACAAAATTATCGTCGGGCGAAACGAACAGGAAAACCACGAGCTTGAAAAAATGAAGGCCCCCGAAGACTTTCTCTTCGAAGCCGAAGGCATAAGCCCCATCTCGATTCTCAGCGGGCCAAAAACGAAGGAAGCAATAGAAATGGCCGCAAAGCTTACTTTGATGTATTCGGACGAAGAAAGCGCTGCTGTGAAATATGGAAAAAATTACGAAAACAAGATCTCTGTCGAAAAGCCCGAACGCACGGACATGGAAAAATTCAGAATTATTTAGCAGAGCTCACTTTTGAAAGAATCTCATCGATCCGCTTATGAAGCTTGTCAAGCCCAAAATTGTTGTCGATCTTAAAATCCGAAAGAGCCATCGTGTCAAGCACCTTGTGACCTCCAGGCGGCTCGTTTACGCCCTTGTCCTCCTCGTCAAGAGCAAGGAAGTCCTCAAATGTTTTCGGGTCGTCCGGCCTTCCCCTCTTGGCTATCCTATCATATCTGAGTTTCCTGTCAGCATCAATTGAGATGAGAAAAAAACCCGGAAGCTTCCTCAATGCTTCAACTTCGGCAGGGTGTCTTATGCCATCCACCGCATAGTCCCCTCTCCCAATCCTTTCTGAAGCCATTTTTGCCAGGACCCCCCAGCCCTCTTTTTCCCTCAAGCAGTCTCCGGTTTTTGAAAGGGCTTCGGCATCCGGCTCTTCTTCATAATTTTTCCTTGCCTCTTCCCTTACAATGTCTGAAAGTGAAATATAGTTAAATCCCATTGAAACAAGATACTTTGCAACCATTCCTTTTCCAGAAGCTTTTGTGCCGGTGAGACCTATTATCATAAATAACCTTAGAAAATTATGAGAGCAGACTTATTATACAAAAAAACTCGAAAAGGATTTCATAAAGCCAGGGCTAAGCGATGACTGGGCGCGGCATATGGTGTCTATTGAAGAATTTTTAACTGATGAATTCAAGACGCGGTCTATGGGGCTGGTCTGCGATTTCACCGAAAAAATCGATAAAGTTTACACTGCAGTTTTCCCAACAAAAGAAGTGATGCAAAAAGTTTTGAGCAAAAAATCGCAAAATTCCATGCTTTTTGTCCACCATCCATCTGCCTGGGACATAACAAAACCCGGGGCATTCTACCAAATGGATAAAACCCTGCTGCAGAAATTCAAGGACCAGAATATCTCTATTTATAATCTGCATGTGCCGCTGGACAATTATGGGGAATTTTCCACAAGCGTGGCTTTTGCAAATGCTCTTGGAATAAAGCCAGAAAAGCCTTTTGGAAAATATTTCGGGGCTTTGTGCGGGGTGTTTGGAAAGGCAGAGGAATCCTCGATTCAGGGCCTCAGAGAAAAATTCGAAAAAGCTGTTGGGCATAAGGTCAGCCTCTACAAATATGGAGATGAAGAAATCAAAAACAAAAAAGTTGCTGTTGTTGCAGGTGGCGGAAATATGGTGGAGGTTCTTGAAGAATTATTGAGTGAAAACGTAAATACTATGCTAACTGGCATAACTGTTAAGAATGAAATTTCAAGGGCGGCTCATGAATTTGCTCAGCAAAAAAAGATAAGTCTTTTGGGAGGAACTCACTACTCTACAGAAAAGTTTGCGTGTATCGCACTCAAAGAATATTTCAAAAAACAGAGGCTTGCTTGTGAATTTGTCGAAGATAATCCTATGCTGGAAGACCTCTAATCCAAGTTACAAAAAATCAGTAAGCCGATTCTGCCTCAGGAGATTGCTTTTCTGGCGGTAGAACGCCACATCCATGCGTGTCTTCACGTTTTTCATCATTTCCTGAAAGCTTGAAAACCTCTGGGGCGGGTTTCTAAGCGCGTTTCTCACATTCTCCCTGACCTCCCAGACGCCGACAGGCACATCGTACCCCTCATGAACTTCCCTTATCACCAAAGCTCTTGCCTGTCGGCCCATATTCCTCAAGCCCTCAGCAACCGCAAACCTTGCAGCATAGTAGCCCCCGCTTTGTGTCGCCGCATAGGTTTTTCTTCCCCAGGATTTTTCGCCCTCGACTGAAACTTCGGGCAAAGCCCCTTCGCGATTGTTCCAGACGGTCTGCGGAAACCAGGACTCTATCTGCTCAAACTCCCAGAATCCAGGCATCAGAAGAATGTGAAAGTGATTGTCAAGGTAAGTGTTCTCATAAAGTTCAAAAAAATTCACCTGCATAAAGCCCGATATTTCGGAGATAATGTGCTTTCCAAGAAGGTCATCCACTGCGGTTATGCTCCACCTCGTGGGAACAAGTTTCTTGTTTTTCTCAAGCCCCAAGACACCTGAGCTCAATATCTTCGAAATCTGTGACATGTCCAGATTCTGATTGTAAAGCCCAATCGCAGCGTCAGTTGCCTTAAGCCCGCCCTCGACAAGAGAGTATATCGGCCTTCCAATAGAGGGGTTCTCTGTAAGCCGCACCGCTTTAATCTCTCCGGCAAGCCCCATCGGCTGGAGCAGCGGCGAAAACTCAGAGGAAAAGCGCGGGCGCTTCATGAAATTCACCTCAAGGTCTGTCGGTTTTTTTGACAAAGTCAAATCCTGAAGGTCCCGGACATACCGGTCTCTTGAGAGGATGTCTTTGTGAAGCTTTGTCCTGACAAGCGAATACCGCAGGCGGATTATTTCAGGCGCGCTAAGCCCGTACATTTTTTCGGGCGTGTCAGAAGCGCCTAGGTTCTCCCTTGTTACCGAAACCATGGGCCCGACAAAAACACTTGGGTATCCCTCGTGGCCCACAAATATGGAAGATGGAGATGGGCCAAAAAGAGAATCACCCACCTTAGGAACCTCAGAGCGAAAATAAAGTTTCTTTAAGACAGGACAGGTTTCTCTCCCGCAGAGCTTCCTCGACCCCTTGCAGAGAAGGCATTGGCTGGCCATACATTAACATTACCAAATAGGCCAAAAAAGAATAGATAATCTACACAAGCAAAGCTTAATTTTAAAAACAAATGAAAAACAATTACTCGTAGTAGATGCTTCGGTCGTCCGTGTAAGGAAGGTCTATCGTGTTAAGCTCGTCAAGGTCTCCGGCAAGGTCATTTATCTTTATGTACCTGCTTGAAATGGTGTAGAGGTTGTCGTCCATGTAAATTCCTCTCTGGACAGTTGCCTGATTCCACCAGTTAAAGTACCTCGAGTCTGACGAAGAATGCCTGACTTTTCCTACCTCTTCAAAGCCGTCTTCGCTCACGCTGAACACGTATGCCCCGTTCCAGATGCGGTAGTTGTACTCGTACATTCCGGTCTTGTCTCTTGACACCACTTCGGTTACAGGAAGGACAAGAAGGTTCTTTGTCTTGCTGAAAAGGAATGCCTTGTGGTCGTGAAGGGCGGCGCTGTCAGAGCCTGATTCGCCAATCACAACCCTGTCCACCTCCTTAGGGTTCTCAAAGTCGGAAACGTCAAACAAGGCAATCTTTATGCCCTGCAGGGAAACGCCTCCATATTCGTTCTCCTTAGTCTCCTTTCCTACGCCGATTATGTGCGTTTCGTCATACGGGTGAAGGTAGTCGCTGTAGCCCGGAATCTTGAGGTAACCAAGCATTTCCGGCCTTTTTGGGTCTGACAGGTCGATTACAAAGAAAGGGTCTACCTGCCTGAAGGTCACCATATACAGCTTGTCTCCAAGGAACCTTGTAGAATAAATTCTCTCGTCCTCCGCGAGCTCCTCAAGCTTTCCTATCGTATTCATGCCCTCGTCGAGAACATAGACATTATTGTACTGTATTCTCTTGTCAAGCCATACCGTCACGGTTGTTGCAACGCGAAGGTTTCCCTCGAATTCATCAAGCGAGAACTGGTTTAGCAAACTTCCGTCAACTTCGCCTTCGCTTAGGTACTCTATTTTCCCGTTATCGATTCCAATCTTGTGGATGACTGTTCTTGACTCTTCAAGCGCTTTTTTCGTGTCATACTCCGCCAGTGCCTTCTGTATATCTAAAAACATGTCCTCGTACTTGTCCTGGAGCTTTTCGTCTTTCTGGGCAGCCACGAAGAAATCGGATAGTGCCTGTGAAATCTTTGTCCACTTTTCCTCCTCGCTTATGTCCTCGCTGATTATCTTGTTTATGTCTGTCTTCAGGTCACCCTCAAGAAGAGGGACTACCACCTTGTAAAACCTTTCGCTGTCGTACCTTCCCTGGCTGCCGTAGCACCTCCACCACCCCCAGCACCAGTTGGCGTGCCTCTGGTAGGCGATGTAGATATTGTTTTCGGAAACCATCATCGTGTTTGTGTACCCCAAAAGGAATGACTTGCTGTCAACAACCTCATCTGCCTGAAGGTCTATGGAAGTTATTGTGTTGAACTGGTAGTTTTCATCCGGGTTGTCAAAGTAGTAGACTTCGGGAGTCACGGTCGTGCCCTTGAGGTCCCTGACAATAGGCGTATCCAGGTACTGGTAATTTGCCGGGTCGAGAGTAACAAGGTAAACTACCCCACCATTCATTCTGGACTGGTAATAGCTTCCTGAAACGCTGTAGGTGTTGATGACTTTTGGCTTAGACCTGTCCGAAATGTCATAGATGTAGACCTGTGTTCTCTGCTTGTATGTCTCGCGAGGCATCACATCGTACCTTTCAAAGTAGTATGCCTTCTCGTATTTTGTGACAAACAGTGCGAGCCGGTCGCCAAGGACAAACATTTCCTGCGCTCTTGGGTAGTCATAGTATGATTCCTTACTCTGGGCGCCCTCCAGCCGCGTCTTTGAGACAATCTCTGCATTTTCTGCATCATAAGCGTCCACTATAACGAGCTGGTTGTCGGCAATCAGGTAGATGTATCGGTTATCGTTTTTCACGAAGTCCGCCTCGTCAACACCTTCCACCTGAACGTTGGTTTGGGAATAATCTGATGCGCCATTTGCAGCCGCTGCGCCTGCACTGGGGGAAGAGGTTGACTTCATGGCAGAGTCAGACTCTGCCATATCCTGAATTTCCGCTGTAGAGTACGAGCGGTAGCCATTGCTTTCTGAAACCCTCTGAGACAAGAATTCCCTGAGTTCCTGAACGCTTTCAAACTTCATCAGCTCCTGCGAAGCATTTCCTTCGGCAGTAATGCCGGTTTTCTCGCCGTTTGTGTCCTGGCCAGGAAGTTCGTCCTGGAACTGGTCTGTCAGCAGGAAGTATGAAAGGATTAGCACCGAAATTATCGCTATTGCCACGAGTATTATCTTGCTTGCGTCTGTGTCCAATGGTCTGTTTCTGCTATATGCCATAATTATAGCATACTATAGCTAATAACCTGGTTTCCAGTAAAGTATCTTGAAAAACAAAAAACTATTCCTCGTCTTCGCCCTCTTTTTCCCAGTATTCCTCGGCCTCTTTTTCCATTTTATCGAGCCGGTCGTAGTAGTCCGGGAATTCATTAAGGTGCGCGAGGGCAATTTTTCCAGTCAAAAGCGCGTCGTCACCGGTTACATTCGTGTGAGGGTCACGCGTGCCATGCTCAAGCTCAACATCCATTCCGCGCCTGAACTGGTCTACATCGAACTTGTCCCAGGTTATTCCAAGCTGCTCTCCAATCGCCTTTGCCTCTTTTTCATTAAAGTGCTTCTTTTCCATAATGGAATCTGCTAAAATATATAATAAACTACATAATCTTCCGCAATCTGCCTTACTCCCTGTACTCAAATGACAGCTTATTATATTCCTCTGTTTCGTAAACGCAAATCCCCTCCTTGTGCCACAGGACGAACTCTGAAATTCCCGCATCAAGCGCCATCTTGCTGCAGATTGTGCAATATGGCTTTCCCGCAAACGCCCCTTTGCCTTTTTCGTCCAGCCGGATAAAATACAGCCGGGAGCCGGAAAGCTTTTCGGAGTTCCTCCTGAGAGCATCCATTATCGCCCTCTGCTCAGCATGAATGCAGCAGGTCTTGTCTGACTTGAAGTCTTTTGGAAGTTTGTCCTTGATGCAAAACTCCAGCTTTCTGTCAAGCGGCGGAGAATTGTAGCCAGAGCCGATTATTTTTCCGTCCCGGACAATAACTGAGCCGCACCTCGAGCGAAGGCAAGTCGACAGAAGAGCAAGCTTTTCGGCCTCATGAAGCATTCTTTCTGCCTCTTTTCTCTCTTCCCCTTCAAGATACCTCATAATAACACGCGATTCAAAATGACGGGTGTGCCTCTCCCATACATACCGAAAGCCCAAATGAAGCAGTTAAACCCTGCAGTGCCAGGAAATACTAAATATTCTGTATTACTCTTTCCAAAAGCTCGTTAATCTTCTCTCCCCGGTAGCCCAAGTCACCGCCTTCGTTAAATCCCCTCTTTATGGCGTTAAATCCATCTTTTGGGTTAGGCAGGGCAAAAACAACTTTTGCCTTAGACTCTGAAACCGGCTGCTTTTTCTTCTTAAGCTCGGAAACAACCTTGTCGCTTACCTCTCCATAGGTTACAAAGTCCTTTACCTTCTTTATCATACCCAGGTTGTTTGGGGTTCCTTCTATAATCACGCACCGGTTCTTCCTGGAAAGCCCCAGCATATTCAGGGTATCCCGAACATCCTCTCTAAGCGTGAACCGCCCCTTTATCCGGAGTGCCGCTATTTTCGCCATAAATGACACTAGGAAAATTTTAATAGTCGGGCTAATGGGTGAGCTTTTGAATAGATTGCCTTACCTTAAGAAGCTCATCCAAACCAAGGCATGAAACCCTCTTTTCAAGGTCCAGCCCCCCGATATCTGCCCTTGCTTCCCTCTTGGAAACAATTTTTCCTTCCACTTCAAAGCCCCTTACGATTGCCTCTCTCAGGGCGTTTTTGGCGATTTTGTCCTTCTGGCGCAAAAACTCCCAGAAGATGCGCTCTGCTACGGCTTTTGGCTCCTTTGGGCAGAGTACCAGAAGCCGTGAGCTCACCCGGGGAGGGGGGTCAAAGCTGTCGGGGTAAACCTCAATATCCGGCTCCAGCCGGAAAAATGTGCCTGCAATAAGCCCAAGCTTTGTCTTCTCTCCCCCAAGGAGAAGGTTTGAAAAGTGCCCGGAAACCAGAAGAACTGCCCTCTCGAAGCGGCAGAAGACCAGCTTTTGCAAAAGCGGCTCAGAGATGGAATAGGGCAGGTTTGAGACCATTTTGTCGAATTCAGGCCATTCCAGGGAGAGAGCATTGCCGAAAATAACCTTCAGGTTCGGGTTTTCCCTTGAAATGATGCCTAAGGGCTTTCTCATAGACTCGTCCAATTCGATCGAGATGACTTTTTTGGCGCTTTTTGCAAGCATTTCTGTCAGGTTTCCCTGTCCGGCCCCAATTTCAAGCACGGTTTCAGTACCCTTAAGGTCTGCAAGCTCAAGCGACCTTATAAGAACGTCTTCATCAACCAAAAAATGCTGGTCTAACTTCATTTTAAAGATACCCCAAAACTACTCCCCTCTAATTGCGATTATCAAAAGCTTTCCGAGGACAAGCCGCAGGTCCTCAAAGGTTTCCCCCTGCACGACAACATTCTTGCCGTCATAGCTTAGGGATGTCTCGTTTGCCCCCATTCCAGGGCCAAGTATTATTATTGCCGGTTCGTCAAGCGTGTAGTCCTTCAGGAAATACGGGTCAAAGCCCTTATTCTTGCCCTCATAAGCCGCGTAATAGTGGCTTAAGTAATATGAAAACGGTGTTACTGAAAGTATAAGCTCGGAATTTTCAGGCCCTGTCTCTTCAGAGGCCCCAAAGACAAGGTTTATCCTGTCATTTTCAAAGAACCGTGCGATTTCAGTGCCATTTGAGGTGGGAAAGTTAACTGCGTAAGAGAGGTTTGTCCCCGCATTATACTGCGGCCGGTACCAGGTCCCGTTATCCATAAAGCACAGATAATTATCCTCGCAGACTCGGACATTCTCTGAAAGCTGCGGGAAGACATAGCCCTTGCCACCGATTCCGCCATTAATCGTTGAATAAATTGCAAGAATTACCACTACAGCAACCGCGCCAAGGGCAAGGTACAGCCCATAATTGCAGGATGTGCAGGGCTTTTCCTCAGGTTTCTGCTCCTCTTCGTCTTTTACGGGCTCTTCAGCCGCCTTTTCTTCTTTCTGCTTTGCGGGTGCTTTTTTCTGCTTGGCTTCAGCAGGAAACATTTCCTTAAACTGCTTCTTGCTCGCGCTTGTTTCCCTCTTTGCCTGCTTTTTTGACCGTTTTGCCGCCTTTCCAGACCTCTTCTTAGCCATAATTTATCCTAATTCCTTATAAACTATATATCTATAGTAGCAATGGGCAATAAGGGTTTCTTAAATTTTAATCAATTAAATAATGGCGGAATTGACAGTGCAGGACGTAAAAAAATTAAAGGAAGGCAAGAGAGGGTTTACTGAAACGGTAGACCTTGCAGTAAGTGTCGTTGGGCTTGATATCAAAAAGCCGGAAAACAGGATAAGAGAAGCGATAAAGCTCCCTAACAAGGTAAAGGACATGAAAATCTGCTTTATTGTAGAAGCCCTCTATGGTGAGGCAAAGAAAACCAAGCACACTGTCCTTTCCAAGAATGAGTTTGAGCTTAAGCCCAGGGAAGCCAAAAAGCTTGCCCGGGACCATGATATTTTCGCAATAGAAGCCCCACTTATGGCTCCTGCAGCAAAAGCGCTTGGGCGATACTTGGGTCCAAGAAACAAGCAGATGATGCCGCTTCCTCCAGGGCTCAAGGACCTTAAGGGCTTCATTGACGGCCTAAACCACACAGTCCAGCTCAATATCACAAAAAGCCCCACAGCACAGCTTGCCATAGGAAAGCTTGACCTCAAGGAAGAGCAAATCCTTGAAAATTACAATTACGTTATTGAAAAGATAAAATCCCGGCTTGAATCGAAAAAAGGGCAGATCAAGTCGGCTTACCTCAAGACTACAATGGGAAAGCCCATGAAGGTGATGTAGTATGGTGGCCACAAAGAAGATAAAGTCCAGGGAAAACATTGCAAAGCTCCTTAAGAGCCACAAATCCGTGATTCTTTTCGACCTGGCAAACCTTCCTTCAGGCCAGCTCCACAAGCTGAGAAATGCTCTCAAGGCAAAGGAGATTTACACGGTCGTGGGCAAAAAGAGAGTCCTTCAAAGGGCCATTGAAGAGGCCAGAATAAGCCTGAATCTTGATGAAGCAAAGCAGCCGGCAATTGTGTATTCAAACAAAGGGATTTTCGAGGTTACAAAGGCGCTTAAGGAGGTTAAAACCAACAGAAAAGCAAAGGCCGGCGAAGAAGTGCCTGCAGACATTACTCTTCCTGCAGGGCCAACTCCGGCACAGGCAGGGCCTGCAATAAGCATCTTCAAGACGTTCCAGATACAGACTATGATTAAAGACGGAAAAATCTCAATTAAGGACCCCAAAACCGTCTGCAAGAAAGGGGACAAAGTCCCCTTTGAGCTTGTTTCTCTTCTGAATATGCTTGGAGTCACCCCCATCGAGATGTCTATCGCCCCTCAAGTGGGCTACAGCGAAAACATGTTCTACACTAGGGAGGTATTCGACATCGACCCGGAGTTTGTCAGAAACCAGGTCCTGGCTGCTTCAGGCAACATTACAAAAGTCACTTACAAAATCGGCTACCCGACAAAGCAGAATGCCGAGCTTCTTCTCGTAAAGGGCTGGAGAGGGGCGAGGCAGATCGGGATAAGGGCTGGAATTCCTTCAAAGGAACTCATGGAAGACCTCGTAAGAGCTGCCCACCTTGGAGCTAAAAAGCTTGAAAAATGAATAAGGGAATATCCGTCATACTGGCAGAAATAATGCTGGTAACGATAAGCGTCGGCCTGATGTCAATGTTCTATGTATTCTATGACTCTTCATCAAAGCAGGCAATGGAAAACGCCGAGGAGCAGGGAGATGACCTGGCATGCATAAGGAACTCAAACCTTGTAATTGAGGAAATTTCCGAAAGGAACCTTACCCTCAAAAACCTTGGCTCTACCAACCTAAACGCCTCCCATATATCAGTTTATCTCGATAATGCCCCCCTGGAGGCCATAGTTCCGGAAGGCACCCTCAAGCCCGGAGACCGGATTCTCGTGGTTCTTAGCGTGGCGCCTCCCGTAGGAAGCAGGATGAAGATTTCCGGGGACTGCAATACCGGCGACGAAGTTTATGTAAGGTAAACCAAAAAGGGCAAAAAAATCGAAAATATATTATTTCCCTAACTATATTTATGCGCATTTAGACGCATATAAACCATGTTCTACCTCATAGATGTGAAAGAAAAGGTGGGCGTCGAAGCCCAGAAAATTAAGGAAAATATCAGAGAAAGCATAGAAGAGAGCTTAGAAGCAACCCACACCCGCGAGGAAAACGGGATATTTTTGGGGGTTACAGAAATAAAAAAGGTTGGTGAAAGCGGAGATATTCTCCCCGAAAAGCCGGAGATATACTTCAATGTTGAATATACAGCACTATTCTTCCAGCCAGTTCCTGGAGAGATCCTCTATGGAACTGTTGTTGATGTTGCGGAATTCGGCCCGTTCGTGAGAATAGGCCCTATTGACGCACTTGCCCACATCTCACAGATAACCGCCGAGAAGATGACTTACAACCCCCAGCAGGATGTGATTGCAAGCAAGGACAACAAGCTCGTAATCCAGGCCGGTGACATGGCCATTGCATGTGTTGCAAACGCCTCCATCTCAAAGGACAGGATGAGGGTAAACCTCACTATGCGAGCAGACGGGCTTGGGCTTCTAAAGTGGCTAAGCAAGGAAAAGGCCAAAAAGAAGGCAGAAAAGGGCGAAGCCGAAGGAAAGGAAACAAAAGCCGCGAAGAAAGGGAAATAGGAATAGTGCCTCAACCTTTTAACCAATAGATTCATTTAATCAGTCAACTTCTAACCAGGTCCATCAATTAATCAGCACGGGCTCCAAAGTTATACCAAAAAAGCTTTTTGGTACAGGAATCTAGTTGGGCCTTATTGAAACATTCAGACAAGTCAAACATAATTTCGTAATCAAATCCGTGGTCAAAAGCATCGAATACTGAAGCCATAACACACGCCTCCAGATACAGGCCACAAAAGTGGAGTTTGTCTATCTTTTTGGCTTTAAGAAATTCCAGAAAGCCCTCAGACCCAAAAACCGAATAAGTTGACCTTTCAAAAACAGTATGGCTCTCAGCCAAATCTCTCAACTCAAAAGCAATATCCGTTTCGGGAGGTTTAGTGCACTTGGCCCAGCCAAGCTTTTTTACGAAATTTGAATCCTTCCTGTTGATGAACTTTGAAAAAACCACAAAATCATAACTTTGAGCCGCAAGGTGGTCTTTTATTTTAGGAGGCAACTGTCTCGACGCGTTATTGATAAATGCCTCCTGCACGTCAATTACAATAAGCGCACTAGGCATAATTACCAAAAGAGGGCTTCTTATTGCCTTACTACTTGAAAGCCCCTTCAAGTGGAGGAATTACCTGCTTTTTCCTCGACAAAACCTTCTCCCGATAGATCGAGTTATTCTCGATTTTTCCGCAAAACGCCTCTTCAAAGCCCAATCTTGCCCGCTCATTTCCGGCAAACAAAAGGTCGCTTGCTTCCGTCATGACATCGGTCAGCATCATAACGACCATATCCAGGTTTTCAGATGATAGCAAAGCGTTCATCTCAGCAAGAAGCGCCTCACGCTTTGGCTCAAGGTCTTTTATATCCATCACCTCTATCTGTCCGACCCCTGCCTTTACCCCATTGAAATCAAACTTCTTGAAGTCGTTCATGAGGAGGTCCTTGGCAGATTTGCTTCCAAGGTCACTTTTTGCCTTGAGCATTTCCAGCCCAAAAGCCATCGGATCCTTCAAGCAGATTTTAGAAAGCTTTTCAACTGTGTCCCTGTCTTTTTGGGTGCAGGTCGGTGACTTGAAAAGAACTGTGTCTGAAAGAATCGCAGACATCATAAGACCGGCTATTTCTTTTGGAATTTCAACTCCAGTTTGTTCGTAAAGAGAGGCAATTATAGTTCCTGTTGCCCCAACGGGCTCGTTATGGAAAAAAATGGGCTTTCCTGTCTGGAGCCCACCAATTTTGTGGTGGTCAACAACCTCAACGAGATCTGCCTCCCCTAATCCGTCTACCGCCTGCCCTGTTTCATTGTGGTCAACCAAAATAAGACTTTTGCCGCAGGCGTTTTTAAGGACTTCCGGGGCTAAAATGCCAAACTGCTCCAGAATAAACTCTGTCTCATTGTTTATCTCGCCTGCCGTGGCAGGAATGGCATTTACGCCCAATGCTTTTTTAAGGGCGGCATAAGCTATTGCTGAGGCAACTGAATCCGTATCCGGGCTCTTGTGCCCAATTACATAAAGTTTATCACCTGCGTCCATAACATACCTGAAAAGATTTTTATAGATTTCAGAAACTACCGCCCGGTCAGGTCAAATCGAACTGAAGAGAGCGTCTACCCCAAGCAGCCCAGCCAGGATTAACCTTAAAAGCCCAGCCAGGAGAAAATATTCCTGAAAAAATGCACGACTGCATCAACAAAGTCTCCCACAATACCCTTACTCTCCGCATTTTGAGTCAACTCTTCATCAGTGAGAGTACCCTCCCTCATCCCCTCGTAAGTTTCCTTCAGGGAATTTGGAAGGCATCCTTTCCTCACAGAGTTCCAAAAGTCCTGTGACTCAAAGTTGACGGTTCCCTCAAGAGCGGCCTGGAGCCGCGAGGTGGAAAGCTCCTCGGAAACAAGCCGCATTATCTCCTCATCAGTCCTGGTGGTTGCGCCCTTGTCAGCCAGGTAGCAGAACTCGTTTGCCTCGCAGGAGCCGCCAAGGTTGCACCTTGCAAGCTCAGGCCCCATATTCTTCAGACTCTCTATAATCTGGGCATAATCTATGTATGCATATGCATCGCCCCCGGTAGGCCTTGTCGCAGCATAGAACAGATCAGTTAGCCCCGGCTTTTCCTCCTCAACGCCGTCACCCCAAAGGCCATAAACGGTTATGCCCTTTGAAACCGCCATGCTGGCTGCCTGGGCTACCGAGGCCTTGTCAGCATCATCATCATAGTAAAGGAAAGAGCAATATTCCGGTGAATCACCCTCATTTGCGCGGCAGTTTACATATCCTGTGTATGTCGCTGGTTCATCGCCTCCTGCATAAGGCCCTTCATCGGACAGGAAAATAATTATCTTCTTGCCCTCCCCTTTTTTCGGGTAGTTCTCTGACCAGTAAGATACTCCGATGCCCCAGTTCTCATATGCAGGGCCATAGCACCCGCTGGAAAAACTGCAATGATCCATGCAAGCCCAAAAATTCTCTTCGCAGATCATGCAGGTCCCATCATTGTTGCAAAGCTCTATCAGAAGCTTCGTTTCATAGTCAACCACCACACCATTCTCCTCTAGCAATGCTATAAGAGGCAGGATTATACTCTGGTCCACACGTAACTTCCGCTCATCTTCAAAGGATCCAGAAGAGTCAATAGCAAAGACCACTAGCAATTTCTCGGGCAGGCCGTACCGGGTCTTCGGGCATTTTGCCCCCCTCAGGTCAACCAATGTTTCATCGCAGTTCTTGATTCCATCGGTGCAGTGGTCGTCATGCCAGACGCCCTCAATGCAGGAGCCGCCATAGGTATGGCACCAGTTGTCATCGGCCCCGTCATCGCCGCAGCACTCTTGAGTCTTTTCATCCCAAACGCCGCCTTCGCACTCGCAAACCGCTTTGCTTTCATCCGCACTCCTGCAAAATCCACCCAAGCCATCGCAGAAGAGTTCTCCTGTGCATTTTCCCTTCTCGCATTTGTCGAATGCGCTGCCGGAGCATTCATTATTAGAGCTGCATGAGAGGTCGTAGCAGTCCGAAGAAGAAGCTTCCGTAGTAAATGTACAGGGGCAACCCGCATTGCAGCATCGTCCCCCTTCAGGCCCATCTGCCCCACAGCAAACTGCATCCAGGCAATCAGTCAAGCCGTTGCCATCATTGTCAATTCCATCCGTGCATACCTCCGGGCAGGTGTTGCAGCCAGTTCCACCGCAATCGACGCCGGTTTCGTCGCAGTCCCTTATTCCATCGGTGCAGTGGTCAGCGTGCCAGACGCCTTCAAGGCAAGCGCCGTTTCCAATATTGCACCAGTTGTCTTTTTCGGGATGCATTAGCCCGTCATCCGGATCTATATTGAAGGCATCGTCCCCACAGCACCCGTCCCCAGCCCCGCCATTGTAATGTATTGGGTCCCAGTGAGGGTTGCACTCATGGCAACTCATGCAAACCCCTTCATCTTCATCAGCGGACTTGCAAACCCTAACCTCACCATAGCAAATCTGGGAAACGCCACATTCACCCGGGTCGCACGGCTCAAGGCGCCCAACCTGGCAGGTGTAGGTCGGCTCAGGTGCCGGGGGGAAAGCACCCCCATCAGAAACCAAATTGTACCGCTCAGCACCATACAAGTCCTCAGGGCTATCGCAACTCTCAATCCGGCAAGGGTCATCAGCAAACGTGCAGTGGACAAGCTTCGAGCAGCAGGTTGCCCCCCCAGGGCCTTTAAGCCCCCAGCAGTCGCTGTCCGCGCAATCAGTGTCATCATCATCATCATTATCAATTCCGTCCGTGCAAATCTCCCACTTCAGGCCTACAACAAGAACGACGGTTCGTGCATCCTCTGTCGGGACGTAGCTTTCTTTTGAAACACAGCAGTACTCCGTAACTCTGTTGCAGTCTGAGAAGTACCCTTCTTTTCTAACCTCCTCTGCCAGATTACAGCCAAAGTAAAATGGCCTGCAAGTGCCCTGGAAATCCCCAGAGCAGTCTTTTCGCTCGCCGTAGGAAACATCCATACGGTCAATAGCGTAATCAATTATTTTTGCCTCGCTCTCCAATTTCACGCCATCAGCACGCTCGCCAACAAACTTGACACGGACTGTGTGGGGACCTGTATGTGGGGGGGTTGGGATAAACGGATAACCACAGCCAAGCTGCACATAATCGCCTTTTGCAATATCAACAGCTGCCGAAATGTCTTCAAGAGTAGACTCACCAATATCCACCACACCCTCGCTTTTGGTTACAGAGCACCTGGAGGTCACGTCCTGGAAAGCATCCTGCCCCTTTGGCTTTACTGACCACTCCAAGTGGCCCGATATTGGAACGCCACCCTCGTTTTTAACAATTACCTTTATTCCCCAAAGCCGCGCCAGTTCTTCGGGGTTCGTCACGTCAAGAGGCAACTGCTCACCCACATGGGTGCCTAGGTCCAAAAAGTCATCATCGCCAGAATCCTCTCCAGAAGGAATGCAGCACTTATTTATTGAACTACAATCAAGTTTTTCAGAATGGGGGGTCTCACCGGTGGCACAACCAAGCCGACAAGTACCCCCCAGACTTGCACAGGTTGAAATCTTTGACTGAACATACTCGGGGTCAACCTGCACCACTCCAGTAATTTTCCGTGTTTCAGTTCCAGATCCGACAACAAAGGAGTATTCAAATGATACCTGGTACGTTCCCGATTCAGCAAAGGTGAGCTCAGCTAGGGGGACAAGAATCTTATAGCCCCCTTTTGGAACTACCAGAGTATCTGAAGAAAGCCCGTTGAATGCAAGGCATTCAGAAGTAATGGTGGTCTTGGAAATGGGCCCCTGGAGAAAAACCTTAATGGTTCCCGTAAGCGGCTCGGAATAGGCATTTGCTATATCAAACTGAATCGCATCCTGAGTGGCTGCAGAATCGCCAGCAAAACAGAGAGGCATTAATACTACAAGGGCAATTGCAAGAACATGCCTTAAGCTCATAATGTATTGTAGGATGACTTATTAATATAGCTTGGTGCTGCTTCGGATATTACCTGCTAACAGCTACCTGGGTTGATATGACACAACGAGCAACCAGGCCTAGTTGCATTCACATCCAGTTCTCGCAGCATCGAGTTTGCATCCCTTTGTGCAGGAAGAAGGGCAATTTACAGATTGTCTGCAGTCAGGAACTGAAACTCGGCTGCCAGAAACGCTTGCCGGAATGCACTTCTTAGCCCCATCACAACTCCATCCCTGCGTCGTTGGTGACTGACAATCAGAATCGTCTTCACAAGGGCTTCCATCATAAACTTTCTTGCCGCATGCCAGGCAGGCATTCTTGCATTTTATGCCAGACATAAAAGGGTCACTGAATGCTATGTGGCACACCTCCAGAAGGTTCTTTTGCTGTCCATCCACAGTATAACTGGTCTTGACCTGAGACAGCTTGGTCGAGTCGCACTGATATAATGTTTTTAGCTGCTGGCAGCCCTGCTCAAAGGCATTTTTAGCCTGCATAGCATCCACATTCGAGACATTTTTGCCAGAGAAAAACACAAACAGGACCATGACAATCAGTCCCAAAGACAATACAATTATTGCATTGGTGGGGAGCTCAACGCCTTTTGCCGCCATAATATATCTACCCGCTGACAAATATAATGATAGTTAAGCTGAATGCAAAAAGGATTGACTTCATGAAGACCTTCAAATCGGGGCTCTTTTATTTCTTCTATGAAGAAACTCCCCGAAGAAAAGTTCTTTTTGACAGAAAGACCGCAGAGCTTAGCTTCAGAGAAAACGAAAAATGCCTTGAAATTGAGAGCAGCAGAGACCTAAGCAATGAAAAAGGACTTCTTGAAAGGATAAGGTTCTGCCTGGGGCTTGATGAAAACCTTAAGGAATTTCACGAGATATGCCGAGACGACCCTGTGCTCAAGGACTATATCGATAGGATAGAAACCACCCGGATTTTTTCGGCATTTTCTGACTTTGAGGCGCTTGTCGGCGCAATAATATCTCAGAACAATTCATATAAGAATTACCGCAGGAAAATGCTGGAGGTTTACCTCAAGCTAAACTTCGACCCCAAAAAATTCACCGAAAGTAATCTTGAAGGAATGGGCCTGGGATACAAAGTTCCGTTCTTGGCTACGCTTGCAAAAGACTTTGGAAAAAAAGACCTGCAGGCAATCAGAGGCATCGGGCCCTACTCGGTCCAGCTTTATGAGATATTCCAGAAAAGGAACTATTCCGCATTCTATATCGACTGCCTGACCGAGAAAATCATGCGCCAAAGGTACGGGATTAATAAAGACTTTGAAGAGGAAAGCTGGAGGCTTTGGGGAAAGTGGCGGGGCCTGGCTGAAGCGTACCTCCAGAGATTTTTTGAGAAGAAATAATCCTCTCTAGTAAAACAAATCCTTTGGGTCAAACCTTGGGTGAGTCACAACCACAAGCTCAATTGCAGAATCAACAGATTCAATATTGTGGTATTTCCCTTTCGGTATTGGAATTATATCTCCGCCTTTATCTCAAAAATCTTAGAGCCAATTTTCATTTTCGCCTTGCCTTTAACGATATAATAAACCTCTTCCATCAGCAGGTGCTTATGGGGCTTTGATCCTTTTGTAATGGTTGCATAAGACATACTCAGGTTGGCTGAAGGGTGCATCTCCTGCAACACCTCGCAGGCGTTCTCCAGGGGCTTAATTTTGCTTCGGTTAATGATTTTCATAAAATTATTGGCTATTTTTCCAAATATTGATTCAATTATGATAACATGCCAATAAACGCAGGCCCAAAGTACTATGCCGCCGAAGAGAGGTTTCTGAAAGCAACAAGCCCTGAGGAAAAAATCGCCTGCCTTGAGGAGATGATTAGGGAGATGCCTAAGCACAAGGGAACTGAAAATGCCCTCGCGCAGCTAAAAAGAAAGCTCGCCAAACTCCGCTCGGACTCGCAAGGGTCTAAAAAGGGAGGAAAATCGAGGGGAGTTGAAAAAACCGGGGACGCGCAGGTCTGCATAATCGGCTTCACAAACTCAGGCAAGAGTTCGCTTCTTAAGGCCCTTACCGGAAAAGAAGTTGCAATAAGCGACAAGGAGTTTACCACTATTGAGCCGGAGGTTGCAATGATGAACCTGGGCGGCGCAAACATACAGCTTGTGGAAATCCCATCGACCTTTGATAGCACTCAGCTCTCAATCCTCTATAGCTGTGACCTCATACTTGCGCTCCACACCAGCCGGGAAGAAAAGCAAAAGCTTGAGGAATTCCTAAAAAAAAGAAACATCCGCACAAAAACCCTCTTTGCCGCGACAAAGCTTGACACTTCAAGTTCCCCAAGCAGGGTGAAAATTTCCGTAAAGCTTGGCTATGGGCTGGATGACCTTAAAGCAGAACTCTGGGAAAGCCTGAACTTAATCCGCGCATACACAAAAAGAAACAACAAGGTTGAAGAAGTGCCCGTGGTCCTGAAGCGCGGCTCGACGGTAAAGCATTTTGCAAAGGAAATACATAAAGACTTTGTCAGCAACTTTGCTTTCGCAAGGATTTTTGACAAGACTAAATTCAGCGGCAGGAAGGTCGGATTAAAGTACGTGCTAAAGGAAGGCGATATTGTAGAGATTCACACGAAATAGCATCTGGAGTTATATATGCTCAGTAAGATTCTCTTCTCTTCTGTTAAGCTTTATTCCTACAACAGTTGAAACCCCTCCTTCGGAAATCACCCCATAGACCTGGTTGCTCTTCGATATTGTGACTTCATTGTGGGTGACTATGAGGTATTGCTGCTCGCTGGTAAACTCCTGTATCAAATCAACAATCTTCCGGGTATTCTCCTTGTCGAGAGCCGCATCGATTTCATCAAGAAGGCAAAAGCAGCTTGGCTTGCACCTTTGTATTGAAAGAAGAAACGCGATTGCAGTAACAGTTTTCTCTCCGCCGGAAAGCGAGTCTATGCCAAGGAGCCGCTTTCCTTTCGGCTTTGCCTTTATCAAAAGCCCGGAATAAACATTTCCCTCCTCTTCAAGAGACAGGTAGCCCTCTCCTTCGGAAAGCTTCGTATAAATCTCCCTGAAATGCACATCAACTTCATTGAAAAGAGCCATAAACGCGTCTTTCCTGTGAGTTTCAATCTCAAGGATTACCTTTTCAATTGCGTACTTTTCCTCGACAATCTTCTCCACCTTCTCCTTTAAGTTTTCGTATTCCATCCTGTAGGTATCAAAGTCCTCAACTGACTTCATGTTGAGCGGCCCAAGCTCACTCATCTCCCTCGTGTACTGGCTTATTCTATCCTTTAGTTCATTTACGCTTCCCTTCTCAAGCTCCTCAAAAAGTTCAAGCCCTGAAAGTTCGTCCTGAGACAGCTTAAGCTCTGTTTCAATTCTTGCAAGCTTTACCCTCTCGCTTGACAGGTCGCTTTCAAGGCGCAGTTTTCTCTCGTAAACCTTTCGCCTCTTCTCGCTAAGCTCCTTTCTTGCCGCTTCCCCCTCTTCCATCCTCTGGCTCAGCCCGCTGTATTCTCCCTTTACCTCATCTCTTGATTTCGTTGTTTTTTCAAGCTCCGCCCGGAGCAGTTCTAGTTCCTCTGAGAGGGTTTTATTCTCCTGCTCAAGTGCGGAAATCTCCCTCAGGTACCTTGAAGAATCCATTGGCGAGTCCTTATAACCGCCAAGAATAGCCCCGCTTTTTTCGATTAAAGAGCCGTCCTGAGTGACAAGCCGGTACTGGTTAATAAGCGCCTTTGCGCTTGCAAGACTGCCCATTACAACGGTTGAGCCCAAAAGGAACTCTGCAACGCTGTTGTATTTTGGCTCGTACTTGACAAGGTTTATCGCAACATCCACAACCCCTTCTGCTCTGGGGCGGGATACAACATTTCCACGTATTTTGTCCAGGGGCAGGAATTTGGCAGTCCCTATCTTGTTCTCCTTAAGATAGCGGATTAGGGAATCTGCAGTAGAAACTGAATCTACAATTATATTGTTCTTGGCGCCCCCCAGTGCAGCATCTATCGCCTCGCGGTTCTCAGGACTGCATCCAATAACCTGGTCGGGAGTGCCTAGCACGCCGGGCTTTCCGAGCAAAAACTTCACGGCTTTTGGCTTGTCCACTTCATCCAGACGCTCTATGAACTGCCGGAGCCGGGTGATTTCCCGCTCGTTATTTTTTATCCTGGCCTCTTTAGTCATAAGCTGGCTTTTGACCTTCTCCTGCTTTTCGATTACCGCCACTTCTTTGCTTCCGCCAAGCACGTTTTTGGCCATATTTTTCAGGTTGCTATCTATCTCCTCCATTTTTGCATCAAACTCCTGGACTTCCTTGAGAGCTTCGGAAAGCTTTGACTCGATTTCGCTGCACTTCCCGGAAATCTGGTCTTTCTTCTCCACACCATCGTCCAGCTTTTTCTTTGAAATCGTAAACTTCATGCGCTTAACCTTGCCGTTAAGCTCCTCATAGGTCTCTACTTTTCGCTTCTCTTCAGAAATGTTCGAGAAAAGCCGCTCTTTTTCGGCCAGAAGCAGGCTTTGCTGGGTGAGAATGCTGCTGACTTTTTCAAGTTCTGACTCGCTTTTCTTTTTCTTCTCGTCAAACTCGGCCAAACCTGCCAGGTCATCTATGACTTTTCTCCTCTCACCGGGAGTCATCTCTATGACGCGCGTAACGTCGCCCTGGGCAACAATATTGAGCCCTTCGGGAGTGATTCTTGCCTCCCTAAGGAGGTCCAAAATCCTCTGCCGGGTGTCGATTTTCCCGTTGAGCCGGTACGTTGACTGCCCATCGGAGTTAATCTGGCGGAAAATCGTGACAACATCGGAGTCCAGCTTGATAACCCGGTCTGAATTGTCAAATTCAAGCTCTACCTTGGCAAAACTTGCCGCGCCCCTGTCGCTCTTGAATATTACGTCCTCCATCTTGTCAGCCCGCATAAACTTGGCAGAGCTTCTGCCCAGGACAAATGAAAAAGCGTCCACAATATTGCTTTTTCCTGAGCCGTTTGCGCCAGCTATACAGGTAATGCCCGGGCCAATATCAAGTGAAACCTTATTTTTAAAGGATTTGAAGCCATGGACAGTAAGCTTGCTTAAGGAAACCATAACTCATTAAAGCAAATTTTTATTTAGGAAATCCTTGCAAACCCTGTCTCCTGCAGAAAACTATTCTCTGGAATATATCTACAAATATCTAGTCTTGTTTTCCAGTTCTCGGGGATTTTTCTTGGTATTTGATTTCCGCTTTGAAATCTGGCTTTCCACGTCCTGGATAACCCCTTCAACGGATTTTATCTCGCCTTCAACCTCATCAAAAAGATTCTCTTCATTCTTGACCAATGTTTCGACATCAACTCCGCCCCGGTACTCCAGATGCTTGGGCTTTAAAGCAGCGGTTCCCTTTGAAACCAGCTTTGATCTCAGGAAAAGCGCTGCAGTCAGGATAAGGATGACCAAGATGCCCAGATAGGCATATGGGTGCAATTCTCTTTCTGCTACAACACCTTCAACTTCCGGCTGGCGGCATCCAATACCCGCCTCATCGCACCCAAGCGGGCAGTACATTGACTCGAACCAGCCATTTTGCTGGCAAGAATAAACCCATCCCTCCAGGCATTTCTCCTGGCCTTCAGAGCAGACTTCCTCTACCTCTCCAAAAAGCTCTATGCAGGACTTGGCCTCGGCATCACAGCCATTTTCGCATTTTTCCAAAAAAAACCAATAGCTATTTCTACATACTTCAATACCCTCAGGCACGCACCGCTTATCTGACTCTATGCATAAAGGCAGCTTCTCTCCCACTATTGCAAAATCCGAAAAAGAGTCCAGATAAGCCAGATACTCAGTAAACTCCAGTGAAGAATTGGCCTTTACCGTTTCCAGAGGCACCCATTGGCCCTGAGAGTAGTGTGCAAGGTAAACCCCGGAAAGATTGTTTTTTCGCAGCCACAGGTTTTCAACCCTGAACCTCAGGGTAGCATTTTCGATCTGCTCATTTTCAAACTTCACCTTTTTGACAGAAAAGTATTGATAAACAACGCCAGGGGAAGAAGTATATGGGGGGTCTTGGGACTCATTAAAGATAATAGATGCACCGGAAATAGACTTGTTCAGGTTTACTTCCAAAAATATACGGGAGTCAGCCGATTGCCACACAATCTGCTTGTTCGCTCCGGAAACTGACCCGCCTCCGCCTCCACCACCAGTAACCTTATACAGGACGCGATAAGCATAGGTAGAGCTGTTTGTGTTCCCTGCAAGATCAGTGGCAGTACAGGACGCAATCTTATCTCCCAAGGTGTCGGTAGAAGGATTTGGCTCATAGCTCAGGGTTATATTCTCCGAAGGCGAAATATTGTCCGTGGCTAAGCAGGTGCAGGTAAGGGTCTCTTTGAGATAAACCCTGTCAGAATTGCAGGAAAAGGAAATGCTTGGAGAAGCCAGGTCAATCCAGAATAATAAGCTTTCCGAGGAATTGATTCCCCCCGAAGTATCATTTGCTCCAACCAATAGGGTGTAGTTGCCCTCAGAAAGGTTTAAAGAAATAACGCTGCAGTTAAAGCTTGTGTTTGTAGCCCAGTCGTCCAGAGAATACCAACAAGAATCAACGCCAAATCCGTCGCTGATGTTTAAGGAAATGCTTATGTTAGATAGACCATAATGGTTAACCGCAGGGGAATTGATTATTACTGAAGGCGCACCGATATCCGTTATGGTATAATTGAGCATATACGTATTGTTGTCCTCCCCGTCCGAAACAGTAATCAAAACTGCATAATACCCCGCCTCAAACTCTGAAGGGTTGTCTGAAATTACTCCGGTTGAGGAGTTTATGTCGAAAAGGGTTGTGTTATCTGTCCAGGAAAGCACATCGATTCCATCTGAAACGTCGGGGTCTATTGCATCATAATCATACTCCCAGTAACTGCCATTGGCGTTCACGGTTATATTCACTGGAGTAGTGTTGATAACCGGGGCGGTGTTCAGAATTGCTTTCTCTGTGGAATTCTCCAAAGCCGATTCCTGTTCGTAGCCGTCTATGGAATAAACCTGGCAGGTGATATTGTCCCCTTTGACAAAGTAGGTCGAGTTCAGGGCATCTGAAGCCAAAGACCCATTTGAAACTGCGGTTTCATTGCCAGTTGCCAAAGAAATTCCGTTCTTGAACCACTCGAAGTATATTGTGCCTGTGTCCCCTTCGCTGTCTGTGTAGTTAAGTGTGCAGTTTATGTCCGTAAGG